>JAADHY010000421.1 GCA_013151585.1 Planctomycetota bacterium | reverse complement strand
ACGAATCCGGTCGATCGGCTGATTGGTCACCAGGAAGACGCGGCCTCCGCCCGGTCCCAGTTCCACGTCGAATGTTGTCCCCTCCGGACTTGGCACGGACCGAACTATCTGATGAGCGACCAGGTCGTAGACCGAAACGGCCTTTCGACGAATCAAAATGGTCCCATCTTCCGGCAGTCCTTTTTCCATCACTTTGCCGTGATGGCCGACGTAACGGCCAAAAGTCCGTTTGTCGTTAACGACGAAAACGTAGTCGGCCGAGCCGTACCGGCGGCAGCGAACGACAAGGTCCGCTTTGGTGGCGTCTACGTACGGCTGGTAGTGCGACGCGAGGTGCTTGCGGAGTTCGGCGGCTTTGGCCTGCAGTGCAGATTTGTCCTCGTCGGCTTTTCCGGTGCGGCGATAGCTTGGAATCACGATATCCGCCTGGATAGCCGGACAAAGCGTTTCGTCGGCGATGACCAGTCCGCCGCGTTTCTGAAACTCACGGACGGCTCGGCAGACCGATTCGGTCAGGACGTCGCAATAGGGCATCACCAGCACCTTGTAGCCCTTTAGTCCGTCGCGCCGGATCGTTTCGTCGTAGATGATCCTCGGCTGCAGATGGGCCCATTGGAGAATCAGATGCATGTCTGCTTCCCAGCGGTGGCTCCAACCCCAAGTCCCCCGGCCCGCGAAAACCTGGGAAGCAAAGCTTTCGAGGAGGGCCATGTCGGCTTTTCGATCGGGCACTTGCAAGAGCGTGGGACCGAGAGGACGCACGACTTCGTGAATCAACCGTGTCAACACACGACGCGTCTCGGGATTGGTAAAGCGGTAGCTTCCGTGTGGCACTGGGACCAGCGATCCCCACCCGTGATACATGATTCCGCGGACGGGGCGAGCAATCTTCGTCCAGAAGGCTTCGCGCAGGTGGTCTGGAGCGATGGTAATGAACCGCGCGTCGGGAATCTGCTTTTCCCATTCGGCTCGCTGGTTTTCGTCCTCGGGCAGCTTTGGAGCCGTTTGCGAACGGTACCAAATGATCTGGGTCATTTTCATGACACGTTGAGGCGGCTGAGCCCCCTCGGCCATGGCGAACAGTTCGTCCGCCGCCTGGCCGATCTTGATCGGGTCGGGATAAGAGTAGGTCCACTGCGAAAGAACGTCGACCTGACCGCCGCTGCCCCAAACGCTCGGCACCCGCACCGCAGGGTCAAAGAAGGTCCAGAAGTCTGAGCGGCCCACTGACTTCAGTCCCCGATGCACCCGCGAGTGCAGCTCGTTCCAGCCGTCGCCTTCTTTCCAGAACCAGCGATAGAACGTCAGGATCGGATCGTCGTCGGGCACGACGCGGTCTTTCGGGAAATCCTTGATCTTCGAATAAGGGACACCGTATTTGCTCGTAACCTGATTCGGGATGTCGTACCCGGCAAAGGCGCGAAAGGCCTCTTGATCGTGTTTATGGAAACAAACGTTTGTCGCGTCGCGAACCTCCGTGTGAATCATGGCCGCTCGGAAAGCCGGAAACCGGCCGAAAGTTTTCGCTACGCTGGCCCCGACATTGGAGCAAAATTGTTGAATCTCCGGGAAACGGGCACAGACGTCTTCGCGCGGGTACGGCTTGCCCTCGCGATTGACTCGTTGAAACTTCTGCTTGAGCGGTTCCCGACGCAAAACCCACCGCCCGGGGTAGACGTTCGCAATCGCTCCAACGCCTTGCGCCAAGTAGTCGTTCAGCATTTTTGCGAGCTCGGCCAAGCGGCCGGAATCGACGGCTTCTGTTGGTTGGCCCGCTTCCCACACCCGTCCGTAATCGACCAGTGACACCAATTGATGGGTGAAACCGATTTGCTTGACGGTCTCCAAGTCTCCTGTTCCCCACATCACGACGGGCATTTGATTTGGCAAAGGACGAGGAACGATGACGACGTCCAGCGAAGTTCGGGCAGAGAGCCGAGCACCGTCGGCTGTTTCCGCCGCAACGTGAAGGCGGAGAGGATAGCGGTCCGGCCGCAACGACGTGTCGACGGGCACCGCCCAACAATGGGACGCTCGCGGTTCCAGCCTCGGCAGCCGGTGCTCGAGCCGACTTCCGGTCAGTTCCGCGGTCAGAAGGCCGCCCTTGATCGTTTTGCCCGTGTCGTTGAAAACCGACACGGCGACCGAAGCCTCGCTTTCCTTCCGAAGAAACGTCGTGCGCGAGCCAGCGGTGTCCAGTTCCAGCGTTCCGGCGAAACACGGTACGACTCCGTTCGAAATGCGTACTTCGTCGATGTACCCGGCAAACCCGATGTAAGTGCTGCCGTAGCGGTCGCCGATGGCTAGGTGATAGGGGCCCGCGACAATGGGACCGCGACCTTCGTGAACGACTCGGCCGACTCGCTGACCATTCAGGTACAGCCGCCCGGTTCCGTGACCGTCATAGGCGAAGGCGACGTGGTACCAGCGGTCCGGGACGATCTCGACCACGTCCGAGGCAAACTCTGCTGAGTCTTTTCCGAACCCCAGGTAGGCCACGATCCGCCACCGGTTCGGCCCCGCCCGTCGCAGGTACAAACAATAGTCGCGGTTCGCTTGTGGCAAGTCTTTGGCGTAGTGGTAGTACTTCTTGTCGAGCAGGAAGGCCGTGGGCGATTCCGTCATCTCGGGCTTGGCTTTGAACCATAACTCGATGGTAAACGCACCGGATGGCGTGAGACGGGGATCGTTTTTTGCAAGAGCTCCCTGAGGACCGTTCTTTTCCTTGTCGGCCGCGAAGGATTCCAGACAACCGCCGAATCGGCCATTCTCGACGAACCGGGCTTGGCCCCGGAGCGTTAGGTCATGGCCGTGGCCGGAGGCGTCGCGAGCCGGGGCGTCCGAATCGAAGTGCCACAGCGCGATGACCGACTCACCGCCGGCGTCGGGGCCAGCGTACGGTCGCTGCCATGGCTGGTTGTCGGCGAGAAGCGGAGCTGCCGCGATTGCGATGAGGCCTACCATGCACAAAGTCGCCTTTGTCAGAGTCCGCATGGCCGTTCTCCTTGGCAAGTTGCCGCCGTGATTGAGCTGCGGTTGGTCTGGGCTCGCAAGCGGGCGAGAGCACGGTCTCAGCCTGGGCGCGCATGGAACCGGGCGCCAAACAGTCCGCGTCGGCCGACGGTCACCGATCTCTGCAGAGACAGTCGCGGCCCAAAACCCGGCTTCCGGGCGCCGGTTCCGAACGGAGCAACTTAGCGGCCTTCGTTAAACAGGATGTAAGTCCCGCTCTTGCCGGCGACAGCGATGTCCGGACGGCCGTCGCCGTTCAAGTCACCGATTCGAATTTGCAGTCCGCCGCCAGCCTGACCTTGGTGAATCAAGTGCCGGGTGAATTTCAGCGTTTTCCGGTCCCACTTGTAATAGTACAGGCACGGAGGCATGTCCGCCCCGGGGTCGTGACCGTTGTGAGCGTAGATTCGCTTGCCCGTGATGAGCTCGTCTTGGCCGTCGCCGTCGATGTCCGCGAAGACCAGGCAGTGGGCCTGCGACCACGACTTGTCAATCAGATGCTCCTTCCACTGCGTCTTGCCGGAAGCAGCCGGCGCCAGTTGTTCCCACCAGTAGATTCCGAAATCGTGGGCCTTGCTCCAAATCAAGTCACTACGGCCATCGCCGTTCAAGTCTCGGACAAGAAAGGGAACGCTGGCATGCATTTCCCAGTCGGGATGGTAGGTCCACTCCCGCTCGAAGATGCGGTCGGCTGGCCGCTCGTACCAGCCGGTGCCGCACAGGATGTCCTCGCGTCCGTCCCCATTAACATCGCCGAAAGCCAGACCATGGCCGTTGCCACTTTGATTGATGACCACTTTTTTCATTGTCGGAACGACTCGTTCCACCTTGACCTGTTTCCGTCCCCGTTTCTCCGTGACGGTCCGCGTCTCTCTCGCGAAGCGCCAGACCAGGAAGGGACTGTTTTTCTTCCAGGAGTTGACGACCCATTCCGGAACGCCGTCTCCGTCGATGTCGTGCAAGGCTTGGCCTTCGTTCGCTGTCGCCCCGGTGTCGACCAAAAGTTGCTTGGGCCACTGCTTGCCCTGCATCAAAGCCTCTTTGCCGGGATTACGAAACCAGTAGACCTCAGTGGGGACAAAAGAACCGGCGATCACGTCAGTCCAACCGTCGCCATCCACGTCGTAAGCGTAGTCACCGTTGCTGTCGACGTAGCCTCTCCAATCGTCGATGCTGCGGACCGGTCTTGGAACGAAGTCCGGGGCCGCATACCAATTGCGGCCGGCCACCACGTCCAATCGGCCGTCGCGATTGAAGTCTGCCAGGGCGCAGCCTTCGTTGCTGTCCACGGCCAACAGTTTCAGTCTCCATTTGAGCGACGCGTGGGGGTTTTCCGCTCGAGCGGCGATCGGCACCGTTCCCAGGAAACAAACAATCACCCAAGACCAACTTCTGATGTTCATCATACGCTCCCTTCCGGGCCAAGGCTTCCACACCGCCGCGCTCGTGAAGAAAAAGTTCCAAGCGCCGCAGCGTCAAGAAAAAAGCGCAGGACCGACCGGCTCCTGCTTGGTTCGGCCGTTGTCCCGGCCAAAAAGGGCGGCACGACTTCGGCCACTCTGAATCCCCTAGCCGCTCAACGGCCGGCGCAGCTACCCGGAAGCCAATTCGTGTCGCTCCCGGAGCTGAGGCACTCGCCCCTCAATCAAAGCGAATCCGCCGAAAAGCACGGCCGTGAACAGAACGTCGGCCGCCAACTGGTTCTGGAAGAATGGAATCGCCGCCACGTAGCACGAGATCAAACCGCCCGCCGTCAGCGGATACATTCCCGATTTCACCCATACGGCAAAGTTGGTGATCAAGAAGAACAAAAGCGAACTAACCAGGCAGGCTCCGGCCACGTTCACCACCGTCCGCCGGTTCTGGAGCCACAGCCCGATTCCGGCGATCAGAGCCAGCGAGCCATAGACAACTAGCGCCGTCGAAACGGCCTCACCGACATAACTCGGATATCTCGCCAGGTACAAGACCACGTCGCTAAGGAGCATCGCCGCCAGCGGAACCAGGAACGCCCGAAACTTGTCGCGGAAGTGAGCTCCGCCGAACAGTGCCAACGCCGCCATCGGGGTGAAATTGTGTGGGTGCGGCAGAATTCGCGTCAGAGCCGCGGCACCGATGATGGCAACTCCAATCAGCCAAACACGCAGCGTACTGCCCTGATGGTTCTTCGACATCGGTTCCGACCTTTTCTTCTTGAGTACTTCCAGCGATGCAAGTCCCAACGGACGTCTTTTTCAGCACGCCCGACCGGCGGGAGCGCCGAGCCTCCCGGTCTCGTCGCAGATGCCTCTCCCTTCGGGCACGAAACAAGGCTCGCGAGAGAAAGCCCGCATCCGGACGGTCGCCCATTATATACCGCTTCGCGCGAGAATTGAAACAGAACCCTGTGATTCGGAGCCGGAACCAGCGACAAGGTGAATTGCGGCGAAAACATGTCCGGCCTGGCAAATCGCCGAGCACGATGGAAGTCGCAACGAGGGCTCTGCCGCAACTTCGGTCGCCCGGGCAACAGGCCAACTCAAGCAGAATACCCACCAGGGCGAGAGTTGCTTGCGAGATTCCGTTAACACGCCGCGAGACCTCGTTTCGGCCCCATGCGCTGTCTCAAGCGCCCCCAGCCCAAGGCCACTTTGCCCGTCCTTGCGCCCTAGCTCTCCGCCGGAATCCCTTGCTTTTTGAGTCGAAATAACTATGGTTTGCGAAGCGGCGGCGCCTTGAAGGGCTCCGCACGGTATTGAGGCTGCGCGGTAATTCCGCGTAAAAGCGGCCAAGGCGGGATCGACGGGCCGCTGCCGAGTGTTCTGGATTGGGGAGAAGAACCGAAAATGGCTCGGAAAACAGCAAGCCGGTTGGAAAAGCGCAGGGAAGCCGAAGCGGCCGAAAAACTGGCCGCGCAAAAGAAGACGACTGCCAAAAAGACGGCCGCTACCACGACAGCGAAAAAAAAGAAGGCAACCAAAAAAGCCAAGAAATCGAAGACGGCCAATCGCCGCCGGCTGGTTTGGGTGATCTTCAGTGGAGCCATGAAAGAAGAGGGTCGCTTCCCGTACGAGCAGCGAAAAGAAGCGGAAGAGCGGCTGAAGCAACTGCGCGCAAGAGGCAAGCGGATGTATTTCATTCAGCCGATCAAAGAGCCGGTGACGGCCGCCGCAACGGCCGCTGAGCCGTCGCAAGCAACGTTGGCTTCGTTGTCGGAAGAGCCCGAACCGGAAGAGACGGTGGTTGAGGCTCCCGCAGAAGAGGAAGAGTAACGCGCCCGCGGACCAAGACCGGCATCGTTCCGCGCCAGCCGCTGGCCAGCTCCCAGGCAAATCTCGCAGATGCCGGGGAGCCGTCGTTTCCGAAATCCGGCTTGAGGCCCCTTTGGTTTCAGCCAGTTGTCTTCTGCTTGCTTGCCCGTCCCCGCGCACGCTCCGGCTACGCCGCGGCATTCTGCCCCGCGCCGCACGCTGATCGGCACACGCTGAGTTAGCTGATGGCCCGGACGCGCTCCCGGCACTCCGACGGTCAGCGTCCGCCCAGCCGTTCGCGGTGGCCCGCCGGCCTTTTTCTCCAGACCAAGTCTGCTGACGCTCATCAAAGCCCTCTGCCGTCCCGCTGGCAATGTGGGAAGTCTGGAGGCGTAAGGCCATCTCTACCGATTTTGCCGATTGTACTCAAGATGCGGGTTATTCCGCGCCGATCCTATCTCAGAGACGGGGGGCCGTCGGTAACGGGAGTGGTGTGTCATGATCTACGGCTTGTACCTGTCTGCGCAGGGAGCGCAAGTCCAATCGACGCGTCAAGACGTCATTGCCAACAACCTGGCGAACGCGTCGACGACGGCCTTCAAGCGTGATCTGGCCCTGTTTCAGGCTCACCGCCCGTGGGACGCTGCCAACGGTTCGGCGGGCGGCTTGCCGGGCAATCTGGGGCAAGCCACTGGCGGGGTCTCGGTGGCTGGGGTCGCGACGTCCTTTCGGCAGGGGCCGCTCTTGCCGACCGGGGCGCCGCTGGACTTGGCCTTGCAAGGGCCGGGCTTTTTCCGCGTCAGCGACGGCAGCCAGGAGCTTCTCACTCGCAACGGCAAGCTGACGCGCGATGTGAGCGGCCGACTGGTAACGCAGGATACCGGCTATCCGGTCCTCAGCGTGACCGGGGCGCCGATCCTGCTCCCTTCAGACGCCAGCCAGATCGAGATCACGCCGGAAGGCACCGTCGTGACGCTCGGTCCGGGCGGTGTCCGCAGCGAGGTGGGTCAGATCGACGTCGTCCAACCCGAATCGGTCGGGCAGCTCGAAAAAGTGGGAAACAGCTTTTACCGAGCTCGCGGACCGACGCATTCGATCTCCGGCCGGGCGTCGATCCGTCAAGGGTTCCTCGAAGAATCCGGTGTGCAGCCGATCCGCGAGATGATGGACCTGATCGAGTCATCTCGAGCGTTTGAAGCCAACGTGAACCTGATCCGGACTCAAGACGAAACCCTGGCCCGGCTGCTCCAGACGGTGGCTCGCCGGTGAGCCGGATCGCGCCCGCTCGGGACGGGATGGAGTCACCGACAAGTTGTCTGTTCCGCACAGGGATTCGAACAGATATAGAGACGGAAAAGTGAGGCGACCAAGATGAGCGTCCGAGCGTTACATACAGCCGCATCGGGCATGCAAGCCTTCCAGTTCAATCTGGATGTGATCGCCAACAATCTGGCGAACGCGGGCACGACAGCGTACAAACGCTCGCGGGCGAATTTCGAAGACCTTTTTTACGAACATATCATGCTGCCTGGCACCCAGGATGCACAGGGGCAACTGACGCCGCTGGGCATCGACGTGGGCTTGGGGACTCGCGTCTCCTCAACGGCCGTGGACCACCGAACCGGCTCGTTGATCCAGACGGGGCAAGAGCTGGACATCGCCATTGTCGGCGACGGGTTCTTTCAGGTTACGGATGGAACGCAAACGCTTTACACCCATGTTCAGCATCAACGCCAACGGCCAGATCGTGCTGGCTTCGTCGGATCGCGGGCGGCTGCTGGAGCCGGCGATCACGATCCCGCAAGATGCAGTCGAAATCAGTATCAATTCCGATGGCCTCGTTCAGGTCCGGGTGCCCGGTTCGACGGACTTGCAGCAAGTGGGCCAGATTCAATTAGCGCGGTTCGTCAATCCGCAAGGTTTGATCCAGGAAGGTGAGAACCTGTTTGTCGAGTCGCCGGCCTCGGGGACGCCGCTGCTGGGGAATCCTGGGCAAGACGGGCTGGGAACGCTGCGGCAGCGATTCCTGGAAGCTTCCAATGTCGAGCCGGTGCGGGAACTGGTCGAGCTGATTAAGACGCAGCGCCATTTCGAAATCGCCAGCCAAGCGGTTCAGGCCGCCGATCAGATGATGCAGTTGCTGGCCAACTTGCGGCGGTTTTAAGGGTTAAAGGTTGAGGGTTGAACGCGAAACGATGCGCCTCTGTCGAGCGTACAACGTGGTGCTGATCGGTGCGGTCCTCGCGGCCGCCTCCGCCGACGCCGGATCGGCAACGATGATCCGTTTTCGGCGGACGGCTCACGTGACCGGCTCGGTCGTACGCTTGGGGGACGTGGCCGACATTCACGATGCGGACGTCGTGACCGAGGAGCGTCTGAAAACGATCGTGCTGGCACCAGCGCCGGCGCCCGGCCGGCAGACAGTTCTGGAATTTGTTTCAATTCGCTCACGCCTACAAGCGCGCGGCGTCGATCTGGCGACAACGGAGTTCTCGGGGGCGAGCGCCGTGCGGGTGTTTCGCCGCTCGGAGCCGACAAAAGAGCCGTCCCGGACGTCTGACATTCAAGCCGAACGGGCAGCCCAGCGACTGCGCCAGGTGATCGAGAAAGAGCTCCGGGCGGCCGGGGCTGCAGCGGGCGAATTGAGTGTGACCGTCCGATTGAGTCGGTTGGACGTCCCACGGGTTTTGGCCGCCGATCCCGCTTCTTTGAAGGTCACCGGCCTGACCCTTCAACCCGACACGCCTCAAACGCTGACCCTCAGCTTCCGCGACGCGCAGGGAACGCGGCAGCAAGTCCGCTTCGTTTGCCAACTTTCGCGGCGTCCCACGGTGGTCACGGTCCGCTACACAGTGCCGCGCGGGCACGTCCTGCGCGCGGCCGATCTGATTTCCATTGCCGTCGATGATGCAGCCGGGGCGATCGTCCGTGCTGAGGACGTGGTGGGAAAACAGACGACGCGAACGATTCGAAAGGGCGAGCCGCTCCGAGCGAGCGATGTGCGGACCATTCCCTTGGTGCGACATAATGACATCGTGACGGTCTATTGCCGGGCCCCGGGGATCGTGGTCCGTCGACCGTTTAAGGCTCGCGGTGAGGGCGCCTTGGGGGACACGATTCCCCTGGTCAGTCTGGATGGGCGAGAGAAGATCGTCGCCACCATCACAGGGTATCACGAAGCGGAAATCCTTGCGGTCGGCCACACCGGGGCGCAGGCGGCCTACCAAGATGCCACCGGGGCGATTCGTTTCCAAGGTTCCGGGGCGGGAAGGGGCGAGTCTGGGGCTACGTCGAAGATGGCGGCTGGAAGCGGTGCCCCCGCCTCCAGCTCGGCCAGCCCCGCAACGGTAACCGGGAGAAGCGGACAATGAACGGCAAAATGACGCTGATCCTGCTGGTAACGGCATGGCTGGCAGCCGCGTCCGGAACGGTTCGAGCCCAGACGCCTTTGGCGGCTGCGCCGCGTTCGCAAGGGCAACGCCCGCCGGCCGACGCTTTGGACGCCTCGCCGCCCTTCGGGGCCGCTCCGGCGCGACGTCCCTCTGCCGGCTTTCCGATGGGCGGCCCGTCGCACCGAGGACACACTTCCGTCGGACAGCGGCCGTCGACCGAACAGCGACTCCTGCCGCAACAGCAACTCCTGCCCCAATCGCCGGGAGCTGCGGGGTCGGTCGTGATCCCCACTCGCCACCGACGTCCGCGGCGCATTCGCGATTACTCCTGGATTTACATCGATGCGCCGGAACCGCGGGAAATCAAAGTCCACGACATCATCACGATCATCGTGGATGAGAAGGCCGAGGTGACGGTGAACTCTCGCTTCGACCGGCAGCGCAACTCAAACTTAAACGCCGAACTGAACGAGTTCATCCGTTTGGGCGAGACGGG
>JAADHY010000253.1 GCA_013151585.1 Planctomycetota bacterium | reverse complement strand
AACCAGCCGGGCCGCTTCGCGGGCCTGCTGCACGGCTGGCAGCAGCAACGCGATCAAGACAGCGATGATCGCAATCACCACCAATAGCTCGATTAGAGTGAATCCTTGGGACGGCAGTGCGGCCCTGTCGCAGGCGAACGGCTCCCGTGGGCGGACGAGCTTCCTTTGAGAGACCCGCCGAGTCTTAAGGGGCTCAGGTCTCTCTGAACGGTATCGATGGGAAAATGCACTTTTCATGACTGGTCTCCGGCTTTCTGAGGAAGCCTGACTTGGAACGTTTTGCGGACGCGAGACCGATGTTTCCGGTCAACGGGGTGGATCGCCAGTACCTCGACGCTCCGCCACTCCGGTTTGCCGTCGGCGGTCCGGACGGTGATGGTCACCGTGGCGTTCATGGATTCCGGGGAATACCCGAGCGGCATCGGCTTCCAGGTTTCCCCTTTGTAATTCGGATCGGCGGCCAATCGAGCGGCCGCGCGGTTGGCTCCCGATTCGACCAACCAAATCGTCTGCAACTGCCGCTGTCGCGCCCGCGTCTGTTGAAACTGGACCAGAGCGCACCGCAGCAGCGAAGCTGCGACGGCACTGACCAGCGCCACGCAGATCATCGCGACCAGCAAAGCCACTCCCCGGCGGGACGCGGCTGATGATTCCGGTTTGGTTCGCAAGCAGCGCCGGAACGGTTGCGATCGTTTCGCTCGGCTTGCGTTTGTTACTTCGCGAGACATCACTCCAGCTCCTCGAATCGGTGATCCAGAGCCAGGGCGGCGGTGATCGGCACCACGCGGCCTCCGGGGGCCGATGGCGAAGCGTGGAGCGTGCGCGGGCCGGGCGGCAACGGCCGTTGGCGCCAAAAAAGCGACACCCATCGGCCGTCCTCGGAGAGGTGGAACCGGACCTGGGATCGCGGCAGCACGAACCGACTACGCCGCGACGCTTCTTTCGAAGTTATTGCTTTCGTATTCTTCCTGAGTCTTTCCGGTGAGCGGCTTTCTTGTCGAAGAATTCCGTCGGATGAGGCTCGGTACTCGACCAGAATGCCGTCCGGCCCTTCCAATCGCACGGCCTCCTCGGGCCGACGCGTTCCGCACAGCTCGGCCCGGACGGCGGCGTGCACGTCTCGGCGGAAATGATCGCTGAGCCTCGCCAAAGTGTTGCTGACGGCGAGGCTTTCCGCCCCGCGACCTTCCGAACGTAGCAGAAGGCCGATCGTGGTCGCTCCGGCCGACAGGATGACGACTAGGACGGACATCGTCACCAAGACCTCCACCAGGGTGTAACCGCGACGTGGCCTCCTCATCATTTTCCTCCTCGATCATAAAACCACGCCACCAGCCATACCGGACGAATGGGCCGCCCGACCGAATCCCGCCATCGGACTTGGATAACCACCTGCTTGGTCGGCACCGGTCCGACGGGCTCGGCCAATTCGATGACCAATTCGGGCGAACGTAGCCCTCGCCGAGCGGCCTCGGAAAGCTTCAGCCGCTGCAGAGACTCCTTTGAGAGCCTCTGCCAAGGCAGGCGGGCCACCTGTTCCATCAAGTTGGCCGCTTCTTGCATTGCCAATTGACGTTGCTCAGCTTGTCGTCGCAAGGCGCCCGTCTTGCCGATCATCGGCACGGCAACCAAAAGGGCCGCGCTGAGCACAACCACGGCAGATAGCATCTCGACCAGGAACCCGCCACGACGGCCGCCCGGCCCGAAGTCTCCGTCCGAGACCCTGACGTGTCGCCGTTCGGTCCGACTGTTTCTCGTCGCTGCCGTTGTTCGTCGTTCTGTCACCATCGCGATACTTCGCTTAGCAGTTGAATCAGGCCGAGGAAAAAGCCGAGACAGACCCAAGCGACCGCAACGCCCAATGCGATCGTGACCGCCGGTCGAATCAGCTCTAACCACCACGCCAACCAGTATTGACGGTGCTGCTCGATGCGGGCCGCCGTCTCGTCCAGAGCCCACGAAAGGTTGCCCGCACGCTCAGCGGCTTGCAACAAGGATCTCTCCTGCGAGTCGATCAGGCCGACCTGTTGCAGCGCGGTCCAGCAACCTTCTCCGCCCGCGATGGCCTGCCGAGCTCGCTCCAGCCGTGTCCGAGTGGCCGGGCCGAAACATCGTTCAGCCAGAACCGTCAGCCCGTCGACGAGAGAGCGGGATTTTCGGATGAACCGAGCCAATGCGCGCAGAATTTCCGGCGTGTCTTTGCGGGCCAACCAGCGACTCAGCCACTTTGTCTTTCGTCCGCTGCGGAATCTTCGGGACGCGGCCATCCTAGAAAAGATCAGTAACCCCGCGACAATCAAAACGCCTCCCGCGACGAACAAAACAAAGTACCTCGTCACGAAATCAGTGAACCGAAACAAGCCAGCGGTCAGCGGCGGCTCCACGCCGTAATCCATAAAGATCTTCTTGAACTTCGGCGCGATGTAGTACATCTGGAACATCACGACTGCGGTCATCACCGTAATGAGCATGTAAACGTAAAGCACGAAAGACGCCAGTGGCGACAAGGTTGACAGTCGGATGTTTTGAGCGTGACGAGTCGCGACCTCCCCAAGCGTGTCTTTCAACGTTCCGGTGGCCACGCCCGCTCGGACGGCCGTCACAGCGAAGGAAGGCACCAGACCCCGATGCGTTCGTAGAGCGTCTGGCAAGGGAACCCCACGGCGCAGATCGTTGGCGAGGGCAAACAGTCGTCGCTGATAAAGTCGGGTCACGGGCCAAGCCAAATACCGCCACGGCCGCCAGTGCAGACGACGCGGCGAAAGCAACCACCGGGCATACGATTCAATCTCATCTGGCAGGGAAAGTCCCTGTTGAGCGGCGATGGCCAGAACCCACAGCAATTGAGCCTGCTCGATCCGATCATGCTGAATGCGAGCGGCGATGAAAGCGCCTCCAAGGATGAGAAATCCAAAAACGCCGAAAACCGTGAGCAACCCGCTCATAATCCACACGACGGCCACCAGCACCGGCCCCAGGAACAGGACGGCCAGGATGCCCCAGCCCGCAACCGTCATCAGTCGGAGCCGGCGGCGGTGAACCGTTTCGGCTTCGGGAGGAAGCGTTGAGCCGATCACGTCCGCCGTTCGACGCATGGCCAGACCAACGAGACAGAACGCGACCGCGACCAACCATTCCAGAACGGTCAGCCCCAACGCCTCAACGACCAGAGCGAACGTGGCTTTATCGGCCGCCGCGTCCGGCCATTGCTTAGCCACAATGGACCCCATCGCCAGCGCCGTGGCCAAGCCCCCCAGCAGATGGAAGCCGATCAGAGCGGTGCCGAAGACGCGAAGCAGCCAAGCCAACCGCGGCTGCGGCCGTTCATGGCGACCGTCGCGGAGTCGGTACGCGCCTTCGACCAACAAGATCGCCAACGCGACCTTGTAGATCAAAACCGCGCCGATCAATATGACAACCAGCTTCTGCATCGGTGATCCTCAGGGGGCGTCACAGAATAGCGTGCTCATTTCGCAGGATGGACGTCCCTGTCCGTCGCCTTTTTTGACGGACCGGAAAGCCCATCCGACATCCCGAGCCGCACAAGTTGTTTTTGACGGTTCCTCGATCCCGTTCCCGGACGGCATGGCCTACTCTCCGGTTGTCATTTCGCTTTGTCTCTATCGGAGCGGCGAGCAAATCAAGGACGTTCGCTCTGCGTCAACTGAGCGCGTTCAACATTTTCATCAAGGGCAAAAACATCGCGATCAACATGAGTGCCACTAGGATGGCGACACCCGCGATGACCAGCGGCTCCACAACCAGCGCGGCCGTCCGGGCGTAGAGTTGAGCGCGAAGGCGATACAGGTGGCCGGATGATTCGAGCAAGTCGGCGAAGGCCTCGCCCCGATCGCTCCATTGGAACACGTGCTCCAGATCGACCGGCAGGTCCAGAGTCTTCCGAACGGCCTGTACGGGGGGTGTGCCCCGTTCGATCTCGTCGGCTAAGTCTTGGCAACCGCGGTTCAAACTTGGACTTCCCATCGCGCGGCCCGTCAGCCGCAACGCCTCCGGCAACGGCACCCGTTCCCGCAGGAACAAGGCCAATAGGTGCGACAATCGAGCGATCGCCGAACATTCCCACACCGAGCCCCACAGCGGCGAGGCTCGTGCGATCCGCCCCAAAACCAGTCGCGGGCCGGGCAAAGCCCTCAGAAGCCACATACCCGCCGCAGCCACGGAGATCGCTGCCAGCGCTTGTGTCCCGTAACGGGTCAGAAAGTCCGCCATCTGTAGAAACCACGCCGTCACACCGGGCACCTCGACACCGAAATCCTCGAAAATCGGACGGTACTCGGCTACCACAAAAACCAACAGGAAAATCATCAGGGCGGCGGCCGCCGCCAGGAGCAACACTGGATAGACCAAAGCCATCCGGAGCGAACGCCGGATGTCTCGATCGGCGGAAACGTAGTCGAGGTAATGCTGCAGCACGGACGCTGGGGAGCCCAGCCGATCGGCCGCTGTCACCAGAGCGGCGAAGTCCGCCGGCAGCCGGTCGGCGTAGCGCGACAGCACGTCAGCAGGATCGGCCCCTGCTTCCAGCCGATCGCTCATCTCGGCAAAGATTCGACGGAGGCGGGGAGAGGTAGTCTCTTCGCTTAAGACGCGGAATCCGAGGGCTAACGGCAAGTGGGGGCTCGCCGGTTGGTCGGCTTCGCCGAATTGTTCTTTTCCGGAACTCATTGTCTGTCCAGTGCTTCCCTCATCCCAAAGTCAGTCGGCGATACAGCTCCGTCAAAGGCAGGAATAGGGTCAGGCAGTAAAGTCGCGCCACCCACGATGATCACTACCGCGGCCACAGGCAGGACCAGCCGGAACCAGTTCGCTTCTGACACGGCCCGACGCCGATAAACCTCCGCGGCGTGCCGCAGAGGCCCCGCCAGCGTCCCCTGTTGCGCACCAGCGATCATCATCCAGCGCAGCAACGGCGGTAGTCTCTTGGCCTCGGACAGGCCGTCCTTCAGAGACGAGCCCTGCCGGAGCCGTTCGGCCACCCGTCCGCTGTCTGCTGCCAGACCGGCCGTGCCGAGGGTGGCGCCGGCCAGCTCCAGCGCATCGGGCAAAGGCGTCCCGTGCTCGATCAACAACGCCAGCAGTTCGGCGAAGTTCGCCCGCACGTGGTTCCTCAGTCCCGGGATCCAACGCAACCAGCCACCATTCGCCACGGGGCCCGCGTCGCCGGCCTCCAGCATCACCGCCTGCCGTCCTCGCACTGCCCACCAAACGATCGCCGCAACCGCCAATCCGGGCAGCACAGGGCCCCAAACGGAAACCGTGGCGGACATCCCTCGCATCAGCCCCAACCAACCTCGTACGGGCAGATCAAAAATGGCGTACGTCTCGCTCAGCTCGGGAACCAGGAAAACCAGAAAGCTGATGAACAACAGGTAGGCCAGAAACAGAACGATCAACGGATAGAGTAAGGCTAGATCGATCCGCTGACGCAGGTCTTCGGCCGCTCGAGCCAGGCCGGTCAAAGACTCCAGGGCCTCGGGCAGCCGGCCCACTCGCAAACCCGCTTGTACGACTGCTCGATACACGCGCGGCAGTCCCTCTCCTTCCGCTTCCAATGCTTCCACCAGCGAGGCGCCCGCGCTGATCCGCTCGGAGAGCCGTTCGGTCAGCTCCCGCAGTGCCTCGCTCGCGTCTTGGCCGATTTCTCGTAGTCCCAATTCCAGGGGCACGCCCGCTCGAATCAAAGACGAAATCTCTTCGTTCAGCGCCGCCAAATCGGCCAGCGTGATTTTCGACGCGTTTGGTTTCGAGGAGTCTTCCATGGTCGGCCGTCACTTCCACCCCATCACCCGGCGAGTCTCGGCG
>JAADHY010000735.1 GCA_013151585.1 Planctomycetota bacterium | reverse complement strand
GCCTCACTAGACAAAAAAAGATGCTGCTATGGCACGACTGCTAATCTTGGGCGAGAATTTCCCCGGATGTGATCTGCGCTACAAAGGGACGTATCGGGCTCACCCGTCCTATCGCGACGACCTTCCAGAAAGTGATGACGCGAATCAGCTATTTTTCTGGTTTGTGCGCGAGGCGGGTGAAGTCGGCGTGGTTCACTGTGTGCAGAAAGCGTGCGAGTTGGTCCGAGCGTATGAACGTCTTGACCCGCCGCAAACGTTTGATGTAATTGAGGTAGTGCGGCGGACTGAAAGTCCCGAGATTGGAAAGAAATACATGGGGATCGACCTAAGTTGCTGCTTCAATTACTCGCTTCTTTCCTGGGGACTGCATTTTTCGCAGGACATCGCTGATAGGCTGCGGGACAGTGGGGCATGTATGAGGATATTGCCTCTGCTGCGTTTGATCGAATACTGTTTTGTGCCTAGGCTGAATCTCAACGGCCTGTTCGACGATTGGGCTGACGCGCAATTGTGCCTGGAGTGCATGATGAGTGTACAAAGTACTTGCCCAAATCTCTGGGAAAGTTCAGAGCTGGAATTCGAGTGTGTCGCTTTGTGGAAGGTCTGCGCGGATCAGGGGGCGGTCTCTACGCTTAAAGAGCATCCCTCGTCAAAAGCGTAGTCAGGTGGAGTACGATCGCGCTGTTGCGCGGGATCTTCGACGTTTTTTCGGTTTCGGCCATTGGAGGGGACGACAACCAGTCACTTGCCGAGTCGGTCCGAATGCTTCGAAAACTCGGGAGCCGCACTGCATCGGGACGCTGCAGCGAGAGACCCGTCGGGACAAGAACGATTGCGCAGTATCGGCGCACACGGAAACGAGCCCCGATCAGGCCGCGTAGGGCCGCCAGGAAGTCGCGCGGTCCGCGAGACTCGGGACCGGAGTGCCGCTCTTGTGTGTTCTTCGCAAGCCCCGAAAAGGGCGAGACGGGCCAATTTGCTGGGAGACGCGCCACGGGAGCCGCGTGCGGATCCGACGTCCTGCCAGTCCTTCGGACCTCCTGAACTCTCAAATCGCCTTGTTCTGTGACCTGACGGTCGAGGCCATTTCGGTCTCCGCTTTCGCAGCTCTCAGGATTCGTACCCGCGTCATCCCCGAACGCCATGGCATTGCAGCCGGGTCCCAATTCTACGTCGTACGCATGCGCTACGGCGCACCGCGACGATCACACCCGTCAATTTGGCCAACGGGGAAGCCCCGCTGCGGCGTTTGAGGGCCTGCAGTCGATACAGTCTCTGCCGCTGCAGGAGTTCGCCGCGGGGCCGGTGGAGTCGGCGGGGCCGGGGCTTCCCGATCCAACCGGTTTCGGGCTATCCTGGTCGGACGGCTTGGACCACCGGCTGGACCTGGCCAGCACCGACACTACCATTGCCATGATGGCCGCCCTGGCGGCGACCGGCGGCGGACCGGTCAGCGGTCCCGGGCTCGTCGACCAGCAGATCGACGCCCAAATCCTGCACCTGATCCACGGGCGACGGATTGGTCTGCCGGCTGGGTTGACCGAAGGGCTGATAGCCGGGGCTTGGCACGTCGGGACGGCCGTGGCCATCGAATCGGTGCTGGCGCTGCTGCCGGCCGACGAGGTCTTCGAGGTTTCGGTTCGCGGGGGCGGGTTCTTTGCCAGGTTGTTTCGTCGCGAGCCGAAGCCCATCCTTCGTATCGGCGGTACGGTTACGGAGCTGACTCGATCAGAGGCGTTGACGCGGAAAGTGTCTGTGTAGCAGGAATCCAAGACTCAAAGAGCGTCCCATCCGCTTTCCAGCTTCGACGAGCACGTTATCGCATTCCCCCGAAACTCGACTTGTGCCCATTTTGCACGCGTGCAAAACCCCGTGGTTTCCACGGTTTTTCGAAATTGCCGCTTGGTTGTTGCACACCGTCGTTTTTCGAGGCTGGGCAAAAACGATTGGGATGCCCGTTTTTCCAGGATGTCCCAGATGTTGCCATTACGAAACAGGCAGAAGTCGAGCTGAGAGGTTTTTTTGCGACCCCCGTCCTGTCGGCCTTTGGAGACCTGCGGTCGACCGATGTGCGGGGTCAGGAGCCACTCGCACAAAGATGGCTCCAGCGGTGTGTGCGGGATCAGGAGCCGCGCAGCACACCGGTGTCTCTTCACATTGCTTGAAACGCGTCCCGTAGCTATTCAGCCGATGGGCAGATAGGTAGGTCAGCCTTTCCACGCTGACCCGATATCGCCACGACAGGCCTCCTGCCTTACCAGGATTCTCCTGCGTCCGGCTGGAAAGCCGGACGTACACCAACCGGCTGAAGAGTTACCGCGTCCCGAGTTTATTCTTCGTCCTTCTCTTTCTGGGCGGCGGCGACGATCTTCGCTTGCTCGTTCGGCGGTACCATTTCGTAGTGGCTGAATTCGTAGGTGAAGGTCCCTTGCCCGCCTGTCATGCTGGAAAGGGCTCGCGAGTACGTCAGCACTTCCGCCAGCGGCAATTTGGCTTTGATAATCTGGAAGCCGCCCGGCGCGTTTTCCATGCCTTCCATGCGGCCGCGGCGGGTGTTCAGATCGCTGGTGACGTCGCCGAGCTTGTCGGCCGGCACCAGAATCTCCATCTGGACGATGGGCTCCAGCAGCACCGGCCTCGCTTCCAAGAAGACCTGTTTGAAGCACATACTGGCCGCGGTCTTGAACGCCGTCTCATTGCTGTCGACCGGATGGTCCTTGCCGAAGAAAAGCTCGCAGATGACGTCCTGGACCTGGTATCCCGCCAGTACGCCTTGCGCCATCCGTTCGCGCACACCTTTCTCAACAGCCGGGATGAACTGGTTCGGTACTGAGCCGCCCGTAATGCGGTCGACAAAGCAGAAATTCAGTTCGGGATCGTAACGATACTCCCGCATGTTCTCGAAACGCTCTTTCGTAAAGTACTCCTCCGGATTGATATCCCGAGGACAGGGGGAGATGCGGAAATGGACTTCACCGAACTGGCCGGCCCCGCCCGTCTGCTTCTTGTGGCGGTAAGAGCCCGTTGCGGTCGCTGTGCAAGTCTCTCGATAAGGAACCTTCGGGATGCGCGTCACCACTTCGACCTTGTCCCGCTTGCGGAGCCGTTCCTCGATGATTTGCAGGTGGAGCTCGCTCATGCCGTGCATGACCATTTCTTTGGTCTGCGCTTCGCGGACGATCTTGAACGTCTGGTCTTCGTCCTCGATTTTGTGCAACGCGTCTGAGATCTTGGCCTGATCCGCCCGGCTTTTCGGCTCCACGGCCAGAGAGACCATCGTGCGGGGGAACCGGATTTCCGGCAAAACGACACCGTCCGGGCCATCAGCCAATGTGTCACCGGTCTTCAAATCCTCCATTTTGACGACGGCAACAATCTCGCCCGGGCCGGCTTCGTCCAAAGGTTCTTGTGAGCCGCCCTGCACCTCGAAGAGCTGCGTGATACGCAACGTCTGGCCGCTCCGCATGTTCGTCACCGACATATCCTTTTTCAGCGTGCCGGCGAACACCCGAATGTAGCTCATCTTGGCCACGAAGGGGTCGATTCGGGTCTTGAAAACTTGTGCGACCAGCGGCTGGTCCGGAGCGGGCGTAATTTCGACCTCTTCATCCCCCTTCTTGCCAGTGCGCTTGAGGTCCTTTGGCGACAGGGCAAACTGAACCAGTACGTCCATGAACTCGTCAACGCCAACGTCTGTTTTCGAGCTGGCGAAGAAAATGGGAATCAACGTACCAGCCGCAATCGCCCGCGTCACCCCGCCGGCGATTTCATCGTCCGACAGCTCTTCGCCTTCCAAAAACCGTTCCATCAGTTCGTCATCGGCTTCGACGATGGCGTCCATGAGCTTTTGATGAACATCCTGCGGATCGATTTCCATGCCGTCCGGGATCGAGTCCGGCAGCTTCAAAGTGCTGACGACACCAGAGAACGTCGAGGCGGATCCGATCGGCACATTCAGCGGCACACAAGCCTGGCCGAAGACTTCCTTGATCGATTCCACCAGCTCGGGAATCCGCACGTTGTCCATGTCGCATTTATTGACCAGGATCATGCGGCCCACACCGGCTTCGCCAGCCAGTTGGAACACCTTGCGTGTGTTAACCTCAATGCCTGCCCCCGCGCTGATCACGATCACGGCCGTTTCAACCGCTCGCAACGCGCCACAAACTTGCCCGATGAAGTCGGGATAGCCGGGAGCGTCGATCAAGTTGATGCGTTTCCCATCCCGGTCGAAGTGGGCCACGGCCGAGGTGATCGAAAACTTGCGTTCCTTTTCTTCTTCGTCGGTGTCCAGCACGCTGGTTCCGTCGTCAACGGAGCCCGCTCGGCTACCGTGCCCCTCTTTGAAAAGCATCAGGTCGGCCAGTGTCGTCTTCCCCGTCGCTCCATGGCCCACCAGCACCACATTCCGAATGTCTTCCACGTTGTACCTTGGCATGAGCGTTTCTGATCCTTCTACGAGTTACATTTCTCTGACTGTGTATCCAATCGTGGGTATCGATTGCTCGGTGGCCACCAAATCTCGCGCCGTTCGCGCGCGGGTTCCAGCCCATTCGAAACGATTCTGTCTCGCTCGGTCCGCCGAATGACTGGTCCGAGCCGCTGTCACGTTCCGCTGAGCCTCGCCTCTGTACGCCCCTCCCGGGACGCAACCAATCGGGCTCGCCCCGCGGCGGCGCTCCGCCAGAGGTGTTTCCGGGGCTGCAGAGTTGGAGTTGGATTTTAGGCGATGCCGCGATCCTCCGCTACTCGGACGAAGTGAAAAAATGCCTGGCCGTCCCCGTCCTTTGTCGCGAACATCGCCTCGACGGTCGAAGGTCCGGCTGAATTCGACTTCCTCGTTTCGCCAGTCTGCGAAGGCCGCGGCCGATCAGTCAGCTCAACGACAAGCCGACGCAAGAGAACCGTCAAGAGAAACACGAAGGCCTCTTGCGTTCTTCCCTCTGCTTGGGAATCGCTTCCGTCGTTCCCTCAGTCGACCGCCAGCGACCCAATCGGAAGCACCGACATGCCGCAGTCTTCTTTGCCGACGGAATAGACTACGTAAAGCTTGCCGGCGTGTTCGTAGCCGTACGGGTAGGACCATTGCTTGGACTTGCCGCGGCCGGGAACTCGCGGCGGGCCGGACTTGCCGTGGCGGATGCGCCAAACACGGCAAAAACTTTGCTTGCCTGGACGGCCGACCGCGATCGCCAGCGTGTCCCGATCCTTCGGGTTGAAAAGCAAATACAACTGGCCCGTGGAGAGCTTTCCCAGATAGGCTTTTGCTCGGGCCATCGGCAGGTTGCTCGGGCGGGTCCTGGTCCACGTGCGGCCGAAATCGGTGCTGGTGGAAACCCAGGCGACACCACCGCCGCCCCGGATCACGGCCAGCACGCGCCGGCCGTCCGGCCAGACCGTGGTCTCGGCGTAAACGGGCTTCATGCGCGGGTCGAAGGGAATATGTCTTGTTTCCCAGCGTGTCAAATCGTCTCCGTGGCTGATAGCCACGACCGGCAGGCCGTCTTTGTCCTGACCGCCGGTGATCCAGTCGCCGTTGCCCATACGGGCCGGTTGATCGTAGGGCCAGCAGTTGTCCATGACGATGCCGCGCGACTCCCAGCGATCCGTGCGAACGTTGAGCACGAACGCCTCCGCTTTGAGCCCGGGAAAGTGGCGGCCCGGCGCACCCGTTCCGAACCGGGTACAGATGGTCCAGACGCGGCCCCCGTGCACGAACAGCACCCCGTGACTGTGTCGCTCCGGCCCTTCGAACCCGGGACCGATCACTTCAACCGCCGACCACGTCCGGCCGCCGTCGCAGGACCGGCGACCGCGAAGCGTCTCGTGCGGACCATTCTCGTGGATAGGGCTATTCGCCCAGTTGGCGTAGAAAATGCCCCCGTGCTCCAAAATCGCCGCGCCGTGCAAGAACTTGTAGCGGTCGCTTGTGCCCGAGTGAACGATACGATGCTCGACGCCTGCCGCAAACGGCATCTGCTCAACTTTTGGAAAAGCCGAGCCGCTCCACAAAGGGAACACGTCATTGGGCGGGGGGCTTGCGGTCAACCAGGCTGCAGGCGAGTTCCCCACGACAGAGCCCGCAATCAAGATGAACAGCACGGCGTCCGGCAACCCTCGGCCTTTAGAACTCATTGAACACCTCGTGTCCGGGACGGAGCGAACCGTCGGCTTCGATAAAGGCCAGATTGCCGGGGAATCCCAGCGGGCCGAACTCCGGGCGATGGGCGTCGGCAATCAGGCTGTGATGCAGCAGATAGACCAGCCAGCCGATACCGCGCTTCTTAAGCTGGGTCAGCGTGTAGCGGATCGACTCGACGCGCACTTTGTCGTCCAAACTGCCCCAACAGCACTCAGTGGCCAGAAGTGGCTTGCCCACTTTGCGGGCGAAGGCGACTTCGGCATCCAGCTTCTCCTCGTAGGCTTCTTTCTTCGCGTACTTGCTGTTGTGAATCCAGTACGGATGGATGCTCAGGATGTCACTGATCGGGTCGATCATCTCGAGCGGTACGCCCGGATGAATGCCGACGGTGATCGGCGCCGTCGCGCCGAGTTTTTTGCATTTGTCGTAAAGACTCTTGAGCCAGTCGGTTTCGGCCTTCACGATGTCGGGGATCTTCTCGCGCGGACACGAGTAGGAATACGGTTCGTTGCACAAGTCCCACGCCAGGATCCGCGGGTCGTCCTTGTGGCGACCGACTAGCGCTTCCAGAAACGCATCGAACATGCCCGGTCGCTGCACCCAGCTCACTCGGGGCAGAAAATGGTCGATGTAGATGCCGCCGTAGTCCAGTTCAGGGCTATGCCAGCGGTTGAAGAGCACGGGCATGACGACCAGTCCAAACTTCTCGGCGATGTCCAGCGTCGTGGCAAAGTTGCGGGCATAGCGTTTCGGGTCGCGCAGAAAAGAATCCCACGACTGCCACCACCGCAAGGCGTTCATGTGCGGAAAATACTTCTTGCCTCGGCCAAGTTCGACTTCGATCGTCTTGGCGTCGAACTTCTGCCAAAGCTCAAAGCCGCTGCTCCCGTAGCTGGGCTGGTAGTTGAACCCTTTGATCTGAGACCAGTCCCGGCCGAACTTCACTGCCGGTGCTCGCTGAGTGGTCGCCTCGTGCGGTTTTTCCGCCGCCTGTCGGCCAGAAGCTGCCTTGCCGGCAGTTCCAACGACGCCAGCCACCGCAGCCGTCAAGAACACTCGCCGCGAAAAACGATCCTCGGAGTTTTCAAGTGCCATGGCCTGTCTTCTCCGATCCAGTGGCATTTGGAAGCAAATCAAATGAGTGGCACTCTGGTGAGTGCGACTGGCGTTGGCGTGTGTGCTCATATCCCCGCCGCGGCGAATCCGATGATACCCCGCCCGTCGCTGGCCGGCAAACTCGGACGACTCCTGATGCCTGTCGCTTGTTCGCCGTTCGCGTCGGGGCGCACTGACTCTTTGTTTTTCCGCTTCGATACGATCCCGGATTTTCGCTGCGAGGAGAAGAAATCGGAAGAAATTGGACCTTTTCCCGAAATAAACCGAGGCAGGGGTGGTCGAGATGCCGAGATCGAGCTATACTCGTCGAGTCACGATGGGTGAGCATGGGCTCATCCACCAGGAAGAACGTGAATGCAAGTGCCCTCCTCTGGTTGTTTTCCATCCTCGGTCTATCCGCTCCGCGTCAGTTCTTATTGCTCCGCGGCAGATCGTCCGACGATCGGCATTCCGCCCGAGTTCCGGCAGTTCTGTTGCGATCACAGCCACCGATCAGGTCGTCGGGAGACCTGAGTGTGCGCTGGACTTCGCTGTGGCTTTCGGTCGCCAAGGACCTTGCATCGCCCTTCCGAGCCGTCGCAAGACGGTTGTCCGAGACTTTTTCGATGGTCCTCGAGGCCCGCAAGGAACGAACATGAGCAAGAATTTGTATGTGGGAAATCTTTCCTACACCACCACCGACGACGATTTGCGTCAGGTTTTCGAAGAGCTGGGCACGGTCACTTCGGTGCAGATCATTATGGATCGAGCTACCGGACGATCCCGTGGCTTTGGTTTTGTCGAAATGGCTGACGGA
>JAADHY010000360.1 GCA_013151585.1 Planctomycetota bacterium | reverse complement strand
ACCGGTCTTTCGGCACGTCCAGCGAGGCGGTCAGAGCGGACCCACCGATCGCCCGCAGATTCAACGGGAGCACCAGATGCCGTTGTACTCCCATCGCTCGACAAACGCGCTCAGCAGCTTCCAGCTCGAACCGATGCCGCTGCCCATAATCGAACGATAAGGCGTACAATTCAAAGCCTTCCTCAGCCGCAACGGCCAACGTCGTAGCCGAATCCAACCCGCCGCTGACCAGAACAACAGCTCGGTGGATAGGCGATGTTTCGCTCATATCGACACTCCGTCATCTGAAAGGCCACCGTCGCTACCGACGTGGTTGGCAAATCACGTTCACAGGTCAAGACGCAGCGCACTCCCGTGGCCGATACGGCCCGCGCCGGCCCGCGCATCATTGTGCTCGCACCATCGTGTGTAACGTGCCGAAGCTGGGGCTCTTGACTGGCCCGGACCATTCCGGGCCAGTCACTCGGTCTGGCCCGCCGCCTGAGGGCGGGTTCCGACGCAGAATAGATGTCGGCGGCTGCGGATGTAAATGCGGTTTCCGACGAAAGCCGGGGTGCTGTTGGAAGGCTCGCCGAGGGCCGGCGTAGCGACCGGGCGGAACGAATCGGCGGCCAAAAAGATGTGCATGCGGCCCGACAGGTCCATCAGGAAGACTTTGTCGTCGACAATCACCGGTGAGGCGTAGGCTCCTTCATCGAATTCGTGGGTCCAGACCGTCTCTCCGGTCTCCAACTGCAGACACGCAAAGGGCCCGAAGCTGGTCGGAATAAAGACCCGTCCGCGAGCCGCCACGGGGCTGGGGACGTCGGGAAGGTCCAAGTCTTCCTGACGCCAGCGCTGCTGGCCCGTTCGCCCGTCGATGGCCACGCAGGCTGCGTAATCCTGAGCCACGACGATCAGTCCGTCGCAGAACGCCGGCGACGCGGTGACTTCTCCGTCCAAGCACTTGACCTGCCAGAGCTGCCGGCCGGTCGCAGGATCGTACGCCGTGACGCTCGGGTTTCCGTTCACTACAAGTTGCCACTGCCCTCGGACGCGTGCCAACAGCGGGCTGCTCCAGCACGATTTCAGCCGTCGTCGTTTCTGCCAAATGATCCGGCCCGTCTTTACATCGAACGCCAAGACGCGACCGCCTTCCCGCTCGTCAATCTGTAGGAAGAGACGACCGTCGTGCAGCAGCGGTGAGGAGGCCAAGGCGTAGTCCACTTTGAGCGGTCCGAGATTCCGAGCCCAAAGTCGGCTGCCGTGTAAGTCGAAGCAGGCCAAGTCGGCGTTTGCGAACAAAGCAACGACGTGACGTTCGTCGCAGGCTGCCGTGGCGGGGGCATAGCCCGCCTCGGGCAACACTTCCGGTGACTTGGCGGGTGCGCCGGGCACGTTTTCGACGGAGCGTTGCCAGCGAAGCTGCCCCGTGTTGGCGTCGAAACAATAAACTTGCCGTTTCTCCTCTGTCGCCCCGGTCAGAAAGACTCGATCGGACCAAACGACCGGCGAGCTGTTTCCCGGCAAAGGGACCGGCACCTTCCAAAGCACGTTGCGGCCGCTGGCGCCGTCCCAGTCCAACGGCGGCTGCCGGCCGCTGCAAACGGCTTGGCCGAAAGGGCCGCGGAAGCCGGGCCAATTCGCCAAGACCGCTTGGCGTTCGGGCTCGGCCGACACGGCCGCGTCCGAAGGCGGCCCCGCCCACGATCCGGGCCAGGCAAGCAGCCAGACGATCACAAGGGAGCCGACCCGGACCACTCGCTTCGCTTGTACCACTTCCCCGCTCCTGATTCCCTAAACTTCCCACCCCTTGCGGTATTCCCGCCGCACGTATTGGTTTGCTTCGGGGCAGTTGGTAACGCGCAAGGCCTTCGCATCCCACTCGATTTTCTGGCCGACTTTCAGCGCGATATTGCCGAGCAGGTAAGCCTCGGTCAGCGGGCCGGCGTAACTGAAGGGGCAGCTCGGGCGGTCCGGATTGCTTTCCTTGATGCCGGCGATCCATTCGGAGTACATATCGCCATAGCGGCGCAAAGTTTTCGGCACGTCCTGAAAGTTGTGGGGCGACTTGTGGCCGGTTCCGATGGTGGCTTTGGTTCCGACGATCAAATAGCCGCCGTCTGGCACGTTCTTCATGCCGACCAGTTCCGAGGACGGCTTTCTGCCGCCGTCGTACCAGAAGATTCTGACGGGCTGCCCGGTTTTGGTCTTGAAGTTGAATTGCAGAATGCTCGCCGCGGGGAACATCTCCCCCGTCGGGCCAGAGACGTCGACGATCTCGACACTCTCGGGAGCGTCCAGTTCGAGTCCCCAGTAGGCGGGCGACCACATGTGGGGAGCGATGTCACCGAGCGCTCCGGTGCCGAAGTCCCACCAGCCTCGCCACACGAACGGATGATAAACCAGTCCGCCGCGCCGCTGGTTCGGCGGCAGCTTGTAGACGGGATGTCCTTCCGGCCACTTCTCTTTGTAAGGCCGCATCGGGGCTGAGCCGATCCAACTGTTCCAATCGAGATGATTTGGGATCGGGTCTTCTCCCCGAGGACGTTCGAAACCTTGAGGCCAAATCGGACGGTTGGTCCAGAAGTGAGCTTCGGTGACTTGGCCGAGCGCTCCGCTCCGAATCACCTCCACCGCCCGCACCGTTTCTTCGTGGCCGCGGCTCGGTGTGCCCATGTGGGTCGAGAGTTTTTTCTCGGCCGCGATTTGAGTCATCAGACGAGCCTCGGCGACGTCGTGGGTCAGGGGCTTCTCGCAATAGCAATGCAATCCTTGTCGCATCGCTCGCACACTGACCGGAGCGTGCATGTGGTCGGGTGTGCTGACCACGACTGCGTCCAGGTTCTTTTCCTTGTCAAGCAATTCCCGGTAGTCGGTATAAGTATGAGCTTTTTCGAATCGACGTGCGGCGGCGCCCAAGCGGTTGCGGTCGATGTCGCATAAGGCGACGATGTTTTCGCCCGAGACTCCTTTCAGATTGGCTCCGCCACGCCCTCCGGCTCCGATGATCCCGATATTCACCTTCTCGTTGGCCGCGTACCCGCGGGCCAATCCCGCGGGCAGAATCCAGAAGGCCGTGGCCGTCGCGGCGGCCGACTTCAGGTACTGACGTCGAGTCAATCGTGTCTTCATGGCGGGGCTCCTCATCCAAACGAACGCAACTCGCTGACCCAAAGAACTTTGTCCGACTCCCATTCGCCCTCCCCGACGGCAGATCGGCGACGAGAACTCGCCGCGTCCGCCGGACGGGAAGCCAAGGCCAGACGACGTCGCTCGCCAATCGCGCGGCTCCGCCCACCGAACCTCCCCGACGCGAGTTTTCCGCGGTGCCTTCTGCGGGATTCCGAAATCAGCGGACCCTCAAAGGAGGAGTTCGTTTCGGGTGGGACAACACTTGGCGGGACGCTCGCCGTTTCCCTTGCCTCGCGACTCTGCTACCTCCCACGGCCGCAGGCACTCGCTGGCCTGAACGACCGAAGGCAGGCGTTGGCCGCCATCATACTGACCGATCCGATGACGCGATGCAACGGTGTCCGGGATCAAGGATGAGGGCCGGAATGGTGCGGGGAGGGTGATCGTGCGACGGCTACGGTTCGGCCGAAGGGGGGACGTTGGCCTTGTGGGAACGTCGACGACGCCATTCGGCCAACCGCTTCCGAATCTCCGCTTCGAACCCGCGATCCACGGGCTCGTAATAGGTCCGCTCGACGCCCAGGTAGTCTTGGTCGACCCAACCGTCAGGCGCATCGTGGGCGTACTGATAGCCTTCGCCGTGTCCCAGACGCTTCGCACCGGGATAGTGAGCATCCCGCAGGTGCATGGGCACGGGTAACACGCTCCGCGTTCGCACGTCCTGCAAAGCGCGGTCGATCGCCCGGATGGTGGCGTTCGATTTCGGAGCGGTCGCAAGGTACGTCACTGCCTGAACCAACGGCAAGCGACATTCCGGCATGCCGACCCGATCGGTGGCTTCTGCGGCCGCTTGAGCCAGTACCAAGGCCATCGGATCGGCATTCCCCACGTCTTCGGCGGCGGCGATGACGATCCGCCGAGCCAGAAATCGTGGATCTTCTCCGGCTTCCAGCATCCGAGCTAACCAGTAGACGGCGGCGTCCGGGTCGCTGCCTCGCATGCTTTTGATCAACGCGCTGGCCGCGTCGTAGTGCTCATCGTCGCCGTACTGGATCGCTTTTTTCTGGATCGAGTCTTGAGCCACTTGGAGGTCAAAAACCGGTTCCTGACCCGATCCGCCGGAACCGACCAGCGAAAGGACGCCGATTTCCAATGCATTCAACGCTCGTCGGGCGTCACCATCGGCAACTTCTGCCAAGAACTGCAGCGCATCTTCCGTCACTCGGACCCGGTACTTGGCCAGCCCTCGCTCGCGGTCGGTCAAAGCCCGACGCAGCAGCTTCAAGACGTCCTCTTGGGAGAGCGGCCGGAACTCGAACACCTGACTCCGGCTGACCAGCGGTGAGACCAACGAAAAGAAGGGATTAGCCGTCGTGGCTCCGATCAGCCGGACGACGCCTGATTCGACGTCTGGCAGCAGAACGTCCTGCTGCGTACGGTTGAAATGGTGAAGCTCGTCGATGAACAGCAAAGTCCGCTGTCCCGAGGCAGCCAGCCGGTCCCGCGCCTGATGCAGAATCTCGCGCAACTCTTTGACACCTGCGGCCGCCGCGTTCAACGTTTGGAAGTGACAGCGGGTGTGGGCCGCGATGACTTCCGCCAACGATGTCTTCCCTGTTCCCGGCGGCCCGTAAAAGATGGCCGACTGAATGCGGTCCGCCTGGAGCATTCGCCGGAGCAGTTTGCCCTCTCCCAGGAAGTGCTCTTGGCCGACAAACTCGTCCAGCGTGCGTGGCCGCATAC
>JAADHY010000389.1:4955-8286 GCA_013151585.1 Planctomycetota bacterium | reverse complement strand
GGGAATCGGCGTCGACACAGACGCGGCGCTGGAGCGGCTGGGGAAGATTGCCATTTCGCTTCACTGCTGGCAGGGCGACGACGTCGGTGGGTTTGAAAGTCTCGGGGAGGAACTCGGAGGAGGGTTGGCCGTCACGGGGAACTACCCGGGCAAGGCCCGCACACCCGACGAGCTGCGGTCCGACCTGGACATGGCCCTGTCGCTCATTCCAGGCACGCATCGGCTCAACTTGCACGCCAGCTACGCCGAGACAGGTGGGGAGCGGGTCGAACGCGACGAGCTCCAGCCCGTCCATTTCCAGACCTGGATCGATTGGGCGAAAGAGCGACAAATGGGCTTGGACTTCAACCCCACTTTTTTCGCTCACGAAAAGGCGGCCGACGGCTTTACTCTCGCGCATCCCGACGCGAGCATCCGCAAGTTTTGGATCGACCACGGGATCGTTTGCCGGCGGATCGGCGCGGCCATGGGCGAGGCGCTCGGCACGCCGTGCGTCACCAACGTGTGGATTCCGGACGGGTTCAAAGACATCCCGGTCGATCGGAAGGGACCGCGGGAGCGACTGGCCGAGTCGCTGGATGCGGTTTTTGCCGAGCAGCTCGATCCGCGGTTCAACCTGGACTCGGTCGAGGCCAAGCTATTCGGCATCGGTTCGGAAAGCTACGTGGTCGGGTCCCACGAGTTCTACCTGGGTTACGCCGTCAGCCGACGCAAGCTGCTGTGTCTGGACGCCGGTCACTTTCACCCCACCGAAGTGATTTCGGACAAGATCTCCTCGGTCCTGCTGTGGATTGATCGGCTGCTGCTGCACGTCAGCCGCGGCGTCCGCTGGGACAGCGACCATGTGGTGATCCTTACGGACGAACTCCAGGCGATCGCCCAGGAGCTGGTGCGAGGGGGCTTTTTGGATCGAGTCCACATCGGCTTGGATTTCTTCGACGCCAGCATCAATCGAATTGCGGCTTGGGTGATCGGGACACGTTGCATGATCAAGGCGCTGCTGATGGCCTTGCTGGAACCCATCGAGGGGCTGCGCCAGCTTGAGGCCGAGGGGAATTTCACAGCCCGCCTTGCGCTGTTCGAGGAACTAAAGACAATGCCGTTTGGTGCCGTGTGGGATTATTACTGCCTGCGCAGCGACGTGCCGGTCGGAGCGGCCTGGTTGGACAACGTGAAATCGTACGAAGACTCTGTGTTGTCGAAGCGGCGGTAGGCCTTCGCTGCGCCCGGCGGGATCGGTTCGGCACCGGGCCGTCCCGGCCGCGCGACGCTTCACCGCACGGAAACGACGCTGAGGGCCCGCACAAAAGCCGGGAGCGACACAACAACTGGGAGCGACGATGGCTGAAGATGCGAACTTAGAAAAGGAACAGGCGGGCGCGCTGGCCAGCGAGTACGAACGGGAGCCGGTTCCGGAGCATGCGCTTCTGGGCTTCAAAAGCTTTATCGGCATGTATGCCGGCGAGCACTGTGCGGGGACCGAGCTGATGATCGGGCCGCTTTTCGTGGCGGCTGGCGTCAGCGCCTTCGACGTGGGACGTGGTCGTCGGCCTGCTCGTCGGCAACGCTTTTGCCGTCTTGAGCTGGATGTTCTTGACGGCTCCGATCGCCACCAAAGCCCGTCTGACGCTGTACTACCAGTTGGAAAAGATTTGCGGGCGGCAGTTGGTCACGCTTTACAACCTGGCCAACGGCGTGATGTTTTGCTTTCTGGCCGGAGCCATGATCACGGTTTCGGCCACGGCCGTGGGCGTCTGGGTGCCGATTGAGATGCCCGGTCTGAACGACGTCTATCCGAACAGCGCCGGCTGGGTCGTGACCGTGCTCGTGGTTGGTGCGCTCATTGCGGTCGTGGCCGCCTATGGCTACGAGAGCGTGGCCAAGTTTGCGAACATCGCCTCCCCGTGGATGGTCCTCGTCTTTCTGGCGTTTGGGATCGTCGCCTTGCGCGAGTTCCTCGATGAAACCCACACGACGATCCGATCGGCCGGAGATCTTTGGGCACTCGCCTCGACGACCATCTGGAAAGGAGGCGACGCCTTTCCCGGCCAGACGAAATTCACTTTCTGGCACGTCGCGTTTTTCGCGTGGTTTTGCAACATGGCCATGCACATCGGCATGTCGGACTTGTCAGTGTTCCGATTTGCGCGCAAGTCCTGGTATGGCATTGCGACGGCCTCGGGCATGTACATCGGCCACTTCATGGCGTGGCTTTCGGCCTCGATGCTTTACGCCCTGCAGCTTTACAAAGTTCAGTTAACGCCGGACGAGATCGCCCGGTTGGCTCAAGCGGGCCTCCTCGAGAAATTCCGCTCTCATGAGTTGCTGCTCACGGCCGAGCAAATCCGGCAGTTGATCGAGGCGAATGTGCTGAGCGGTCCGCCGGCGGTGCTGCCAGGGCCGTTGGCCTACAATGCCTGCGGCCTGGCCGGAGTCTTGTGCGTGATCATCGCCGGATGGACGACGGCCAACCCGACGATTTACCGGGCGGGCTTGGCTTTCCAAGCCATTGTGCCCAGAAGCTCGCGCTTTGTTGTCACTTTGCTGACCGGGGCGCTGGCAACGGTCGCCGGCATGTTTCCCGCGATCGCGATGAAGCTGCTTGGCTTCGTGGCTTTGTACGGTTTGGTTCTCATGCCGATGGGAGCCGTGATCTTCGTCGACTTCTGGCTGATGAAGAAGTTCGGTTTGCAGAGCAACTATGCCGAGCTGAGCGGCAGGGCGTTCAATTGGGCCGCAGGTCTGGCCTGGCTGGTGACGCTGGCCATCTGCTGGGGATTGGTGCAATTCGCCGGCATTCAGATCTATTTCGTTTCGCTGCCCGGCTGGTTTATCGCGGCGGTGATCTACATCGGGGCAAGTCTGTATTATCAGAAACGAGTCAGGCCGAACGCCGTGTAATCGGCAACCGCCAACGAGCGGCTGATGAAGAAAGCGAGAGGAACTATGGTGTTACGACGCTGCCTGCAAGCAGCCTCTTGGCTGTCGCTGGCCATCGTTGTTGGAACTCCGACGGCATACCTGCTCGACGGGATGACTCTCGACGCGGTCAAAGCGTGGATGCTCGGCGGAACCGTGTTGTGGTTTCTGGTGACGCCCTTCTGGATGGGGCGTCCGGTCCCCACGTCGTGAGCAGCCGCGACCTCACGGCAGCCGCTCGATCACGGCGTCTGTGAAGGCCTCAGTGCCCAAGTCGCCGCCGAGATCGCGGGTTTTGTAGCCGTCTTCGAGAGCTTGATTGTAAGCCTGTTTGATCCGTTCTGCCGCCGATCGGCAGGACTTGTCGCTCCGCTTCTCGGCCAAATGGTTCAGCATCATGACGGCCGACATG
>JAADHY010000389.1:0-4859 GCA_013151585.1 Planctomycetota bacterium | reverse complement strand
GCCCCCGGAACGACGCCCAAACCGCCAACCAGCCCCGCGCACAAGTCGCTCACGACGTCGCCGTACAGGTTCTCCAAAAGCAGAATGTCAAACTGCGTCGGATCCTGGACCAGCTTCATGCACCCCGCGTCGATGATCATCTCGTTGTACTCAATGTTCGGGTACTCCTGCTCATGAATCATCCGGGCGGAGCGCAGGAAAAGGCCGTCCGTCATTTTCATGATGTTCGCTTTGTGAAAGACGGTGATCTTCTTCCGCTGCCGGCGCGTGGCGAACCGGAAAGCCCATCGCGCGATTCGCTCGCAGGCTGTCTTGGTCGCGACTTTCATGCTCATCACCACGTCGTCGGTGACTTGGTTTTCCACGCCGCTGTAAAGCCCTTCGGTGTTCTCGCGGATGATAATCATGTCCACGTTTTCGAACCGCGTTTGAACCCCGGCCAAGTTGCGAACTGGGCGCACGGCCGCGTAAAGGTTCAACCGCTTCCGCAATTGCACATTGACCGACGTGAAGCCATGCCCGATGGGCGTTGTGCAGGGCCCTTTCAGCGCGACGCCGTGCCGCTGAACCGCCTCGACCGTCTCGGCCGGCAGCACGTCGTCGGCTCCGCGCTCCAACGCCACTGCTCCCGCGTCATGCTTTTCCCATTCGATCGGCGCATGAGCAGCTTGCAAGACCCGTTGGACTGCATCAGTCACCTCCGGACCGATCCCGTCGCCGGGGATCAAAACTACACGATGGATGGTCACTAATACTGCCTCCTAACACAAAGCGGGCGTACCGTTCACTCTGCATCCAACGCGGCTGAGTAGCCGTTACCAAGAACAGACACAAAGTCGTCGCCCGCCGTGGTAAATTCTCTGACCCCGTTGTGCGTCGGCAGCCGCATACCGGCGCATCTACGAACTCAACATGCCAAATCCCATGGCATCATGCGCGAGTCTTGGCACACGAAGACGATGCTCAAAAACTGCGGTCGTTCTTTTTCGTGCCGCATGTCGACGGTGTGCCAGATGGCCGTGCGCCCCCGTGGCCGCCAACGGGCACTGATCCGGACAGACGTCACGGAGCGCCTGCCTTCGGATTCCTATCGGTAGAGCTTTCGAAACACATTGTCAACTGCAGACCTACCTATCGACACATTTGCTTCGACGAGCAGCGGTGCCCGCGACGGTCTCACTTCATCGGTGCTCGGTTCGCCTTCAATCGCAACGTTTGTGGGAAGTCGTGGGTGACACGGCTTAGCAATCGGTCCGGTTCGTTTGGCATCGCGTAGACTTTCAGACGCCAGCGTCGTTCGCCCGGCGGACGCTCGGCAGGCTCCCACTTTGGATTGTTATGTAGGCAGTCATGCCACGCGTTGCAAAGCATATCGGCTGAACCGTTTGCGATGGCAATCAAGCTCTTGCCGTCTCGCGAGACCACGCCAATGATCGGCACCGTGTAGCGGTCCGTGCTGTATTCCGCCCAGCCTTTGCCTTGGACCGGCGGGACCGGCCGCCACGCTCCCACGTACATCTGCACCCACGGTGGGTTGTTTTTTGGATCATCGGTCGGAAATCGGTGAAGAATCTTCCTCCGGTGCGTGTCCAGTAGAAACGTTCGGCCGCGTTCGGTGAAAATGAAACAGCGACGCACGAACTCCGGATAAGGATCCGGCTGACTCTGGAAGCGCGTCGCTGGTCGTAGCTGAAAACAAAGATTGAGCGGCAGCAGAGATTTTGGAAGCGTGGCGTCTTGGGCTCGCTGCCGGTCGGCGACCGCACGCACGGTGAACTCAACTGCGCCTGGCTCCGGCGTCACCGTCGTGACGAACACCACATGAGGTTGACTTCGCCACCGGTGACGGAGTTGCAGCCGACCCTCGTCCAGCGGCCGGACGTCCAAGAATTCAACATCACTCTCGTAGCACCAAGCCTCGCACGTTGAACCTCTCACGCTAGGAAAGCTCATCCGGACGAGAGGTAAGAACGTGTGCGTCGGGTGCGGCTCCTGGCGAAAGCCGAGTCGCGGCAACCGACCATCGCGCTCGGTGGCCTGTTTGCGCGACTCCCTGGACGCAGGTCTGTCTGCGTCCGAAGCCGCCAGGCCCAGGCCTGCCCAGGCGATAGCAACAAGCACGATCAACGACGCGCGAAGTGAGGTCGAAATCAGGACCGTCTGTCGTTCTCGCAGATTCGTCATCGGACTGAGCCTCCTTCAGACCTGCCACTGGCTCTCGACCGTTTCGGCCGGCGGTCTATGGTACCTGCTTTGCACCGAACGCGGTACACTGCAACACAAGCCTCCGGAGTGCGTTCGTCGCCATGACCGGATCGCCGCCAACGGAACCGAATCTTTGGAAAAGCAACTTCCAAGGAGTGATCCATGCAGGGAAACATGCTTGGCGTTTATGGCGATTGGGCATCACAGATTGTTCGAGACAGCGCCGGGCGGTCTTCCTTTCGGCACGCAAACCGGCGCGACGTCGATCAATGGCGGCGCGAGGCGCGGCAACGGTTCCGAGAATTGCTGCTGCAGCCGGACGAGCCCTGCGTGCCGGAGGCGACCGTTGAGCGGCGTCTGAAAAGCGACGGACTGGAAATCGAGTGGCTTCGGTGGCAGTTACCCTACGGCCCGCCGACGGAAGCCGTGTTCCTGAAGCCGGAAGGAGCCACCGGCCCGCTTCCTGGCGTGCTGGCGCTGCACGATCATGGAGCCGTCAAATTCTTCGGCTGGGAAAAGATTGCCCGCCTCGGCCTCGACCAGCATCCGCTGATGGACGCTCACCAGCGGCAATACTACGGCGGCCAAGCGTGGGCGAACCAGTTGGCCAAACGAGGTTACGCCGTGCTGGCTCACGACGCGTTTGCTTTCGGCAGCCGGCGCGTTCGACTACGAGACATCCCGCCAGTCGTCCGCGAGCAGCTCGGCGTGGCCGACGTGGAAGAGGTGAGGCGTGAGTCGTTGGAAGATATCCGGCGGTACGAGGCTTTCGCCGCTCAGCACGAACACATCATGGCCAAGAGCTTGCTTTGTGCCGGCACGACGTGGCCCGGCGTTTTCACCTACGAAGACCAGCGGGCGCTGGATTATCTGTGTTCGCGTCCCGAGGTGGACTCGCAGCGCCTCGGCTGCTGCGGACTGTCCGGCGGTGGCTTGCGGACAGTCTACCTAGCGGGGCTGGAGGATCGCATTGCGTGCGCTTGCTGCGTCGGCATGATGACCACCTGGCGTGACTACCTGCTCCACACCAGCTACACCCACACCTGGATGATCTACGTTCCCGGGTTGCCACGCGAAATGGACTATCCCGAGATCCTGTCGCTCATGGCGCCCAAGCCGGTGCTTGTCCTGAACAACGAACAGGATGAACTTTTTACGTTGGATGAAATGAAGCAGGCCGATCGAATCCTTCAGACGGTTTATCGGAAAGCCGACGCTTCCGGCCGATACCGCTGCCTGTTTTATCCTGGCCCTCACAAGTTCGATTGCGCGATGCAAACCGCGGCGTTCCAGTTCTTCGATCGGCATCTTCGGACAGACGCGGCGTAGTTCATCGGGCGCCATGGGTTTCGGCGGGCTGTTCGGAGGCTGGCGTGCATGCGTGGCTTGTGAGGATTTTTTTCTGTTGGTTGCATCCGATCGCCGCTCTTGGTTGAATGTTCAAGGGGACGGAGGACGCGACACAGGTTTGCGCTTCTTTTGGGCGAAGTCTGACACCCGAGGCGATGCGGGGTGAATCTGCGCGCACGCGAGCGGGGACGAACGTAGGCCGAACGGGCTTGGCGAGGGAGCCACGATCATGGGCACGGAACGAATGACTTCGCGGGACCGGCTGCTGACGGCTTTAAATCACCAGGAGCCGGATCGGGTGCCCATTGACCTGGGTGGTCATCAGACCGGCATCCATCGGATCGCTTATGAGCGGCTGCTGGAGCATCTGGGCTTGACGGACGAGGTCACGATCATGGATCCGGTCCAACAATTGGCTCGTCCGTGCGAGGAACTGTTGGAGCGGTTTCACGTTGATACGCGCTACATCATGGCTGGGCCCGGATCCGACTATGACGGGACGATCGTCACGGTCGAGCGAGACGGCCGGACTTGGCACGAGCTGACCGACGAGTTCGGCGTGACATGGTCGATGCCCGCCGACACTCCACTCTATATGGACATCACCCACCATCCGCTTGCCGACGCGACGTTGGACGACATCCGAAGTTACCCGTTTCCCAAAGGTGACGATCCGGCTCGTTTCGAAGGGCTGCGCGAACAGGCCCTGCACATCCGCAAGGAAACGCCCTATGCCGTCGTCAGTGGCATCTCCGGTGTTGTCTACGAAATCTGCTGGTACATGCGCGGCCTGGAGCAGTGGTTCATCGACATGAAGACCCAGCCGGAGATTTGTGAGGCGTTGCTGGATGCCACGTTGCGGTTCTGGACCGACTGGTTTCGCCTGTTTTTGGAAGAGGTAGGCGACTTGGTCGATGTGATCATGATCGGTGACGACTTAGGCGCTCAGCACGGCCCGCTCTTTGACCCCGCTTTCTACCGTCGCGTTGTCAAGCCGCGTCAAAAGGCGTTGGTGCAGTATATCCGCCTGCGCACTCAGGCAAAGATTTGGTACCACACGTGCGGCGCGTGCGCCGAATACATTCCGGACCTGCTCAACAACGGCATCGACATCCTCAACCCGGTTCAGATCAGCGCCGAACAGATGGATCCGGCGAAGCTCAAGGCCGAATACGGCGACGTACTGGCCTTTTGGGGCGGAGCGATCGACGCTCAGCATATCCTCCCGAACGCCAGTCCAGAGGAAGTTCGAGAACATGTTCGTCGTAATCTGGAGATCTGGAAGCCCGGCGGTGGATACGTCT
>JAADHY010000489.1:4894-6243 GCA_013151585.1 Planctomycetota bacterium | reverse complement strand
CGTGGTCAAAGGAGGCAAGAACCGGGTCTACAACAACACGTGTTTCGCAAACGGCGCGTCGGACATTCTGCTGTTCTCCGGCCGTGAGGTCGACAAGTGGTGGCAGAAATGGGTCAAGGCGTACGAACACCAGAACGAAGACAGTCTGCTCGTCAACAACTGTGCCCAAGTGATCGTGTCGACCCGAGGCCGTCGCGATCCCGGTTTACCGGGCGATCATTCGAACAACTACACCGGCAGCGTGCCGAAACTGGTCGATCCGGAGCACCTTGATTTCCGGCCGCGAAAGGACTCGCCGCTGGTCGATGCCGGGCGGGTGGTGGAAGGCGTCACGGCACCGTTCGAGGGGCGGGCTCCTGACATCGGGGCCTACGAATTCGGAGCCGATCCCTGGCTGCCCGGCCACCGAAACAGCGTCTGCGTGACGCGCCGCGCCCAGGACGAACTGCAAGTCGCGCTGGGCATGCCGATCCTGCGGCCGATCACCTTGACCGTTTCCGCCGGCGGCGGGACGCTGGCGAAACTGACTTTCACCCCGGTCGACTGGATGAGGCCGCAGAGGCTGTCGGCGAAGGGGGCGTCTGGAGTCGCACGCCTGCGTTTCCATTGTCCAGAATGGGGCGAGGCGGTCGTGGCGAACTTGCAGGAACTGGCGCCGCTGCAAGAGGCCCGAGCCCCGTTCGAGCGGCCGGACTTGAGCAGCGCCACCGATGTGGCTCCGCGCTTCTATTACGAAGAAGTCTACCAACCAGCCAGCCGGTTGGAGTCGCACGTGCGGGCTTTCCGAGTCGGGTCCCCGGTCGTGATTGACGGACGCCTCAGCCCGAAAGAATGGCCAAGCCGCGCAGCCGAACGGTGGCTGCCGTTGACGCGTCCGCAGGCGGCGCGGAAGGGAACGAAAACCACCGCGGGTACGGCCCACGCCGTCGGCGCGGCTTGTTTCCTATTCGACAGCGACAACTTGTACGTCGCGTTTCAGGTCGCGAAAGTGGCCAACAGCTTGCGGAGCCGATTTCGAAGCCGCGCGACGAGCGGAGACGGCGCCGCGGTGGAGCTTGCCTTTCGCCCGATCGTCCGGAAACGTCCCGGACCGGTCTATGTCCTTCGCGGCGATCCCTCCGGCCGCTTTGAAAGCCTGACAGAAGCCGGCGCTTCCCAAGAGCAAGCCCGGAACTTGAAAAATGCGGTGCGCTACGGGGCTCACGTCGGACGCAGGAGCTGGTCGGCGGAATTCGCCATCCCTTGGAAGGCGCTTGGCGGTGCCTTCGCCGACGTGGAGTTTTTTCAGATCAACGTGGCCGCGAGGGCTCCGGCGGGCAGCAATCGGGCGTGGTTCTGCTACGGCTTTG
>JAADHY010000489.1:0-4869 GCA_013151585.1 Planctomycetota bacterium | reverse complement strand
ATCGAATTGCCCGCTTGCAACTGCGGCCGATCGCCCGGGCCGATCAGCCCAACCTGCTGAAAAACGGTTCCTTCGAAAGGGAGGACCTCGCGCCGTGGCGAGTTTCGAGCAACTCCCGCCAGCCACTGCCGAAGGGCGCCGTCCGACGCGTGCGCGAAGGCCGCGACGGCGGCTGGTGCATCCGTTTGGAAAGCTCCGACGCACAAGCCATGAAGAAACGCGTCCTGAAGTGGACGCACCCCACCCACCCGGCGAGCCTTCCGCCAGGCAAGTACATTCTTTCGTACGATCTGCGGGTGAGCCAGCTCACGCCACGCGGGCCCATGGGGAGCTTCAACAGCTACTTGCGAGTTGCTCCACCCAATGCCCCTCGCTCCGGCCGCAACCTGGGCCAGTCTGAGAGCCGATTTGAAAACTCTGACCTACCCTGGACCCGCCGAGAACTGATCCTGACGCTGCCCGACGGAATGCAAGCCTCGATGGTCTCGTTGCAACTGCATCAAGCCACCGGGACCGTCTGGATCGACAACGTCTCGCTGCTCCGCTGTGAATAGGCGAGCTGCTCTTTGCCCCGTCCGGCCCGGCGCACGAGCTACGGTCCCGGAGCCGAGATTACTCGAGCAAGACATCCACCTGCTGTCCAAAGCCCTCGAGTTTCTTCGGCTGCGAGGCATCCGAGATTGCCATGGCGAACGCGTTGTTCTTCAATCCTGCACCTTCGACCATGGCTCGAAGCGTCACATAGGGGATGCCGGCAATCTTCACGTAACCGCCCGTGTGCTTGTGGCCTTGGAAGACGGCCACCACCGTCCCGGACTGCTCGAGCACTTTCCGCACAGCCGCGCCGTTCTTCACGCCGTGCGGGTCTTTTTCGTTGTCCAGGTTCTGGTGGATGAACACGACCGTCGGCCGCTGGCCGGCCTGACGCAAGTCGTCTCGGAGCCACTCGAGTTCCGTTTCAGGAATCCAGGTGTCCGTCCATTGGAAGTTGCCAGCCGCGTAAGGCGACCCATCCCGCCTGAAGTTGGCATCCAGGACGACAAAGTGCCACGAACCATGATTGAAGGAGTAATAGCTCCGTTTGATCCCAGCCCGACAGGTCTGCAGGAATTCGGCCTTGGTCAGCGCGGCGAGACAATGATTGCCGAGCACATAGTACCGGTGGCCGCGGAAGCGACAGTAGACGTTGTCGATGGTGCGGAGATGGGTCCGTTCGTCGGCCTTTGTTTTTCCCGAGTCGATAAAATCCCCGAGCTCGATCACAAAGGACAGATCAAGCTTGTTGAAAGTGGCGATGGCCTCTTCCAATTTCGCCAACGAGTCGCGGTAATGGCGACTGCCGCGCGACTCGACGTCGGCGTAATGCACGTCGGTGACTAGGCCGAAGCGCAGTGTCTCGCGTCTGTCCGCGGCCTCCAGCGAAACGCAAGCAGCCGCCAAGCTCAGACCGGCCGTGGCCTGACGCAGAAATCGACGCCGCGAAATTGGTCGGACGCGAATGACAGACGCCGACCCTGACTCCACGCTCTGCCTCCGAACGTTCATGCCCCCCGCCTTCCAACCTTAGAACCCTGGCCTCTCAACCTTCAGCCGCCTTGCGTCGCGCCGTCACGTCTCCGTCAGCTCCAAGCACGGATCCAGCCCCATGCTGCGGTACGACTCCATCCGCTTCTTTTCGAACTTCAACAGGTCTCGACGCTGCTTGTAATGGTTCTTCTCGACAAACCGCTGCGTCTTTCGGAAGAACCGGAGCCAGCTTCGGGGCAACTCGCCCTTCTCATCAGGGTGAGCACGCCGCCGGACTCGTTCCACGTAATCATCCTCCAGCACTCGCAGCAGTTCGTCTTCCAGCGATAAGAAGAATCGATACGTGCCCGGATCGCCTTGCCGAGCGGCCCGTCCGATGAGCTGCCGGTCGATGCGCTTGGAGCTGTGCATTTCCGTGGCGATGACGTGCAAGCCGCCGGCCTTGCGCAGCTCGTCGGTCAGCTTGATGTCGGTTCCGCGGCCGGCCATGTTCGTCGCGACGGTGACGCGTCCGGATTGACCGGCTTGAGCCACGATTTCCGCTTCCAGCTCGTGGTGTCGGGCATTCAAAATCTGGCATTCGATACCGCGTTCGGCCAACATACGGCCCAATGCTTCCGAGGCATCGACCGACGGAGTCCCCACCAGCACCGCGCGGTTCGCCGCGAGCATTTGCTCGATCTCTTCCACGATCGCCAGCCGCTTCGCTTCCATCGTGGCAAAGATGCGCGGCGGATAGCCTTTGCGGATACACGGCCGGTGCGTGGGAATGACTGCCACGGACAGACCGTAAGTCTTCTTGATTTCCCGCCGCGCTTGGACTGCCGTGCCAGTCATGCCGGCGATGTAGTTGTATTGGCGGAAATAACTCTGAACGGTGATGCGTGCCGCCTCGCCCGACTCGGCCGTGATCGGCACCATCTCTTTCGCTTCAATCGCTTGGTGCAGTCCGTCTTGCCATTTGCGGCCGTCCATGATACGGCCGGTGGATTCGTCGACGATTTTCACCTCGTTGTTGACGACGACATAGTCCCGATCGCGCACAAAGCCGTATCGGGCGGTCAGGGCCTGCTCAACGTGTTTGTAGATCCGTTCGGTATCGATCGAGTCGATCAGGGCCGGTTTGGCCAGTAGCAAGACTTTCCGACACCCAGCATCAGTCAGATATGCAGACCGCCGGTGCGGCTCGTATCCGAAATCGACATTCGCCTCCAGATGCGAAATAGCTCGCTGACACCATCGGAACAGACTGACGGTCGCCGCGTCGTTGGGAAATGTCAGGCCGATGATCAAAGGCGTTCGAGCCTCATCGATCAGGATGCTGTCGGCTTCGTCGATCAGAGCGAAGTGGTGCCCCCGCTGGACGGGAGCGTCGCCTCGCGCTCCCAGCATTCGGCCGTTGCCATTGCGACGCCGGCTGGCACCGACTGGCGAGACGCCCAGCCGCAGCCGGTCCCGTAAGAAATCGAAGCCGAATTCTTTGGCCGTGCCGTACGTGATGTCCTTCGAGTAGGCTTCGCGACGTTCGTCCGACTCCATCGGTGTCTGAATGCAGCCAACGGTCAGGCCGAGCAGCTCGTAGATGGGGCCCATTTCCGTCGCGTCTCGCCGAGCCAGGTAATCGTTGACCGTGACGATGTGCACGCCCTTGCCCAGAAGGCCACGCAGGAAGGCGGGCAGAGTCGCCGTCAGGGTCTTGCCTTCGCCGGTCTGCATCTCGGCGATCCCGCCCATGATCTGAACCGGGTAATGCACCAGACCGGTCGTTCGTCGCGATGACTCGCGGACCAACGCAAACGCCTCAATCAACAGCCGCCGTAAGGGAATGCCGGCTTTCGCTTGCCACCGGAGCTCTTGAGCCCGCTTTCGCAGCTCGGCATCGCTGAACGATCGGAGCTCTTCCGATCGGGCGACAATGCGCCGCGCCATCGCCCGCCAGTGGGACAGCTTCGCCGCCGCTGGCCGACCGAATGCTCGTATCCAATGAATCCACGACTCTGTCATCGGCTGCTCGATCCGGCAAGAGAGACTGCCTCAGTCGCTGAGCCCGCACATTTCCCCGTGATATTCCTCACGCGCGCTTTCGACCATGAGCGTCTTCAGAGGAGCTTCGTCTCTCGAGATTTTGCTTAAAAGTTGATGTTAGCATAACACGGCCGCGAGAATCCATAGAGCGTTTCTTCGTGGTGCCGCTTGGGGGCCACCCTGGGGGCGAGCTTCTTTTCCGGACCGCGGCCAAGAGGACCGACGTCCGCCGACAGTCGTTGTCGGTCACCCCGGGCGGTCGATTCGCCCACACGCGTGCATAGTAAAGAGGACTGCCTCACGCACGGGCTGGCAAGATTTGCACAAAATTCCCAGATTGTCATCCGCGCAGAAAATTTCGTCAGAAAAAGGCTGGGCTGGCCATTGATAGCGGCTTCCGTTTTCCATTAAGCTTTTGCACCGATTGCCGCAGGGCAAACGCGGCGAGAGGCAGCCGACGCAACTGTTGCGGCAAGTGCGCCTACTGGTTTGGACTGTATCGGTCCTCAGATGTCGGTACAATTTGGAGGAGAAGCAGCAATGGCGAAGGACGAAGGGAAAAAAGAAAAGGAAGCTACCGAAAAGCAAGAAACGGCCCAGCAGACGGAGCAGTCGCAGCAGCCAGCGGCCGCGCAGCAACAGCCTGGCGCGCAGCAGCCGGTCGCCCAACAGACGATCCGCGTTGATGATTCCGGCGTGGCAGCCAGTTACGCGAACTTCTGCCGCGTTTCGAGCACGCCGGAGGAGCTAATTCTGGATTTGGCCTTGAATCCGAATCCGTTCGCCACGGGCGATGTCACCCTGAAAGTCTCGCAGCGGATCATCATGAACCATTACACGGCGAAGCGGCTGTTGGGGGCCCTTTCGGCTGCGATCCAGCGTCATGAGCAGGTCTTCGGTGTGTTGGAGACCGACGTCCGCAAGCGCGTGATCACCTAGTCATTTCCACCGACTGGGGTGTGTGGCTGACAGCGCGGGATCAGCTCGACCAGACATGTCGACGGCCGCCGCGGGATCTGCGTCGTGACGAGTAAAAGCGGTTCGTAGCGGGGCTGATGGAGGGAGCCTGTGGCCAGCTCGAGATTCCCGACCGCTGTCAGCCTTTTTGGGCTGCGCGGACAACGGGGCAAACGAATCGGGGGATCCGCAAATGACCGACGAAGCAGGACCGAGTCCGGAAGAGCAGAGCGGCGATGTCCCGCAGCAACCGTCCGAGCCGGTAACTCAGGAAATCCAGCACTCGCTGGTCAGTGCGCTGGTGCCAGAACGAGTGGCTCGCGGAGCGTTCAGCACCGGGGCGGTGGTCGACATGTCTGG
>JAADHY010000370.1 GCA_013151585.1 Planctomycetota bacterium | reverse complement strand
CCGAGCCAGCCGGCTGGTTTTCCAGCGGCCGCTGCGACTTGGCCCCGCCGTAGCGGACCCGAGCGATCGTGAAGGCCAAGGCGTCACCGTTTCCGGGCCCCGACACCAACACCGGATGTTGTCCCCGGACGTCGCGGTTCTCCTGAACCCAGTTGTTTGTCTGGCGACGCACGTAGTCGTATAGTTCGGCGGCCGTGACGCGTCCGTTGCGCGGCGATTGATCCGCGTCTCCTTGTAGTCCCCGAAATACGAAGTACGCAAACACCGATTGCGGTCGTCCGGCCGGGCCAATGTGAGAAACTCGCCAGCTCTTTTCGCCGGCATCACAAGAACAAATGACGGCGAGATTCGCAATCCCCTGAAAAGGTTGCCGAAGTTTGTCTGTCAGGTCGTTCTGGATGGCCCCGAGCCTCCAGTCATCCCCCCTGTAGCACACGTCCAGCAACACAAGCTTGGGCTGCTCGGGGGGCAGCGTTCGCAGGCCGTCGGCCAGTCCGTCCAACGGGATCAAGGACTCGGCCCAGTCCGGATTCGAATCCGCAGTCTGTACATAGTCAAAGTGGGGCGAGAGCAGAAAAACGCCGGAGGGTTCCTCCGGGCCGCTGGTCGCGGAGAGACACAGGATCGGCGCAGAGACGTATACGATTACAGGATTCCGCCCCGCCGCTCGCCGCAGCCAGTCGGTCAATTCAGGCCACTGGCGAGACAACTGCACCTGGAATCGAGGCCGGTCATCCAGCCGCTTCAGCAGAGCGGCGTCTTCTTCGGCGAGCAGATTCTGCGGCCCGCTGCAGGCCGGATAGCCGCTCAAGGTCAGCACGAGCATCTCTGTTCGCGTGCACCCGACGAAAGAGGTAATCCACCAAGCCAGAGCCGCCGCGGCCAGAGCTCCCAGCGAGGCGGTCACGCGCTTGAGAAGGGCCCGAAACCGTCCGCGTTTCCGCACGGACGACGGACGTGCCGCGCCCGACGCTTGCTCGGATCGCCAGGATCGTGGCCCGATCCCCGGGCGGGATGCCTCCCCATCCCGTTCGCGCCACGGTCTTTTCCCGGGCTGTTGCAAGTCTTGCCCCATGCTCCGCTCACTCCACGTTCAATTCTTCGATGCGCGTGTCCGTCCCGGCCAAACGGCTCCGCGGACACGCCGAATCGACGGCGTCGGCCGTTTCTCTCGAAGCCCTGGCGAAGGTGACCTGCCCTTGCTTTTAATGTCCGATCCGTAGTTCAGAAAAGTCGCATCAGGAGCCAAAGGTCTGCCGCGGCCAAACCGGCGCTGGCACCCCACGCGGCATACGACCACGCTCGGCAAGCCTGGTCCCTTCGGACTCGTTCGAAGCTCCACGCCACCTCGTCCTGCTCGCCGATCAGTTTCTGCAAGACGTCTTTCACGAACACATATCGTCGGGCCGCCGGATCCACGGCCGAAAAGTAACAGCCGGTCAGCCGAGCCGTTTCCGCACCGGAGCGGCCCAACGCCGAGACCAGAAACTGCGCCAGTCCCTCCCGACGCGCCTCCACGCTACAAAGCAAGTGGTACAACTTGGCGTTTGATGCCGCAGCCGGGTCCTGGGCGAACGCAGAATAAACCCAACGCCGAAACCATTCGACTCCCCGAGAAACCACCCAACGGGCCGCCGGTTCATCGACCGGATGGCCCGCCGCGAACCGCGAACCCGCGCGCACGTGTGTTCCGAATCGTGGGTCCACGCGCGAGGCCCGCTGGATGAACTCCTGCGTCGCTCCCAGCCGTTCTAGTCCGGAAAACACAACAACAGCGGGAAAGACCATCTCCCACGCTTCGTGCAGCGTCTGTACGTCTTCACGGACGGCTTGGGCGATGATCTGGGGACTGGCATCAATCGTCGAAACCGGAGCGACGATCAGCGCCCCGTTCGCCGGACAGAAAGGGACCCGCTCGCGTGCGATCAGAAAGCAGAGGTAGTGCAGCCGGCGCCGACACAATTCGACCTCGTCGGCGGGAATCGAAGCGGCAGCGACGGGGGCCGGAGACGGATGTGCGACCTTTCCTGGCGTCAAAGTGCCGCCGGCAAATCCTCCCGGCTGGAGCGTCTGGGCCGCAATGGCCGGCGAACCGGGACGAAGCGTTGCCATCGCATCAACGGCCTCCGGCGAGACCGTCTTGTCGGTTGCCCCGCCCGAGAAGAATCCCGTCGCCGGAATCCCCGACGAGGCCATCGGCACACGTGCTTGCCGACTGGTGAGGCAGGTTCCCGAACACGCTAGAAAAACAGCATCCTCGGTTGCAAAGCAGCGCAACGGCGAATTGGTCTTGTCGACCCGCGGGGCGATCACCTTCGGATGCAGACGCGCTCCAGCGAAAAACGAGGCCTCTTCCTGTTCCGTCAATCCAAGCACCAAAAAAACCGGCAAGTCCTGCAAGTCAATGCCTTCCCGCCCCAATGCCTCCAGGACGTCCCGCCACGCCTCGTCAATGTCGGGGAATTCCGTCTCTTCTTCCGTCCCGAACAACCGGATCACGTAGATCACAAGCCGAATGAAAACGTAAATCAGGAAGGCCAGAATCCCGTAATAGTAATTCCGTACGAAGGGATACTGGGAATCCACGTTCTGGCCCCCGGGCAAATTCCGACTGAAGTAGCCCAGCAGCAGCACAACAATCGCGACAAGTCCCAAATGGACCACCTGATAGACTCGCGGTGGCAAACCGGTACTTTTCTGCGCCGCCCCGAATAACCAAGTCAGGCATCGCCCTGCTTCGTAGTAAATCCGTCGAAGGATGCTGAACAGTGTGCTCATGGAAAAAACTCACTTCAGTTACGGCCGGTGGGTGGGGGCCACCCTGCGTGGTTCTGTGTCTCTGTGCGTCGTGACGCGCGTCGTGCGCAAATATTGTTCCGACAGTGATCCTCGTGTGACCGCAAGGTGCGAAACAGGCGATTTCATGGAGATAGACTCACAATCGGCGACACTGGAGGCTGGCGTCCACCGCTCCCACTGATCGCGGAGTGACGCCGCGTTAGTAGAGCTCAGTCAGATCGACTTCGAGCTCCGTCTGTTTATTCCCGACGATTTTCACCTCGTACTCTCTGCTTTTTCCCCCTCGCCTTTCGACCCGGACGATGTAGTCTCCCACTTTTAGCTCGCGGAGGAACGATTCCGAAGACAAGTCGAACGGCTCCACCACGATCTGCCCCTCCGTCTTCCTTTTGATAATGACCCTCGGTCGGCGAATCGTTGACCAATGCTTGGCTTGTATCAGCAGCGTGCCGTATTGCGTAAAGATCACGGTTTTGCGGGCGGGACGCTTGGACCGAACGCCCAGACCATTCGTCGCCCGGGCCAAAACGTCTTGCTCCGCAGGTTCTTTCGGCAACTTCTCCGGCGGTACGGTCACCGTTTCGGTGACGAGCAACTCGCGGAGCGGTCTGGCTTTCGAAACGCGAACAGCGATTTCTGAATCCTGGAGCTTTCCGTCGGCGTTCGCATCCAAGCCAACCGCCAGCTCACGAATGCCCGATTGCCGATCCTCGGCCGATACGGTGACGCGAAGCGGTCGTCCCTCCAATCGGAACTCGCCGGTCGTTTCGTCCAGTCCCTTCACGACGACGGCGCTGACTGTCGGCGGGCTGTCCTCTCGGTCCACAGCGACTTCGATTTGATCTTCGGCGACCTGATCGCCTTGCGGCGAGAGCAGCCGAACCGTCAGTTCGAAACAACCTTCTTTGCCAGCCGTGGACAACTCGAACGCGTGGTCCCGAAGACGACTTTGAACCGTCAAGAGACCGTCCACGACATCCGCAAGTCGAAACCGTTCGTCATAGGGCGCGCGGATTTGTTGGCGAACCGTTTGCCGAGCGCCTCCCAGGCCTTCTGATCGAAGTTCGCATTGCAACGTCCACTCGATGGTTCCGTCAGCGTAGTCCAACGCCATCGCGTCAACGTGGACGCCGATCGAAAGCGGCTCACCTTGCTTAACGGCGATCCCGTCGCGCGGTCTAAGGATGCGCACGCTCGGCGGATCCCCCACGATTCGGGTTCCTTCTCCGCCCCACGTCACGGTCCACCGCAAGGCGTGCGGAACCCCGGCCACGGACAAGCCGATCTCGAATGGCCGTCCTCGCAACCGACTTACGGCTGTTTCGGGGAAGAAGGCCGTCAGTTGCGTCATCTGTCCGCTCACCGATTCCGGTGCTTCGAGCACTTTTTCGGCGGCCATCGCCTCCACATCAGCGGGTAAATGCACCCGAAGCGGTAGTTTTGCTGGCAATAGCGGATCGTCCGGACGACGGAGCGGAACGTTAACCGACAGTCTACCGCCCGGAAAACGGACCCGGACTTCGTCTACGTCAACAAGTTTCTCGATGTTCCAGTGCCGCAATCGAACCGTCCGGCGAAAAGCCGGACGTCCTTCTGGCTTGATCTGGAAAACCAAGCCACCAGTGATGTCGATTTGCTTCTGCCCGTTCGAGCGACTCTCATTCGGCTTGTCGGCTGGCGATTTCGGGGCCTTCGCCTTAGAAGTCCACTGCAACGGCAATACCGTCGGCTGTTCCGACGGGGCCAGGGGCACACCCTTGGCTTCCAACAAGGGCGAGCGAGCTGTTCGTCCGTCGGGAGTTCTGACAAAGACGAGCACGTCGACCTTTGAGCTGGTCACACCGGAAGGAGGCAACAGACACGGCAGCAATCGGACGTCGCAGTTGGGAGGAAGTGATAGCCAGGTTCCCTCGGGTGTGAACCGGTTGCGCGTAATCGCCTCGCTGTCGACCTTGGCCGCTGCTTCCTCCGGTGTCCGGAACTCGACGTGCCACAACCGTGGGTCGAGAGCCGGGACCACCGGAACTCGCCGAATCGCGATCGGCACGTTGGTCTCGGCATCTAACGCCGCCACCGTCAAGAACCGTCGCTGGTCGCCAAAATCATCCGCCAGCTCCAGCGTGAAGCTTCGCCCCACTTCACCGCTCCCCGGCGGCACCTCGATCGACCCATTCGCCCGGCCAGCCTCCTTGACGCTGGCCTTGGCTACCTCGAACAACAATCGCAATCGCGGTCGAGTCTGTGAAGTCGTCGGGACCACTCGCACAGTGAACGCGGTGGTTCGCTTTTCACTGACACCGAAGTTAATCTCGGGCGGCTCACATTGCAGATCGACGGGGATGGCCGCTGACAGGCGGCGCCGTGCTTCGAGCAATCGAGCCGTGCGGCTCTGTACCAGCGCCCCATAAGCCCGGTCGGCGTCGGGGCGAACGTCCGTCCCCAGCCGGCTGAGCAGCTCCCCGCGGAACGGGTCGTCCGGCCGAACCTGCTCACCGCGCAACGCCGACCACGCCTCGTTCACCGCCACTCCGTATCGCAGACAGGCCAGACGACGGTCGACGTTCGGCCCCGCGTTTCGTTGCAAGCTCGACCAAAGCGGCTCCCATTCGGAACCTTTCACTCCCAGTTCCACCATCAAGGTTGACCAGAACGCGTGCCACGCCCCGAAGCTGTACTGAGGCGAAGCAACCCCCGATGGTTCATACTCGATCCGTTCGAGCAACTTTTGACGATCGGAAGCCGACACCCATGGCAGACGCAACAACGCGTCCACCCGGGGCCAGTGGCGCGCCTGAGCGAGTTCCCGTTCCATCGATTCGTTCAAGCGCGGAAGCCGGCTCGAAATCCCCCGGACCACTCGCTCCAACGCCGCAACATCCAGCCGCGCAGGCTTCTCAGGACTTAAACCACTCGCCACCTGGCCGCGGTTTGCCGGTGCGCGAGCATCTGCCGCTTTAGCGCGGTCTGTCGTCCTGTCACGGCCGGCTGCATCGCCTCCGTCCATTGTTTTCCGGGGGCCGACTGCGAGCAGTCGGTTCAACCGGCGAACGTCCAACAAGAGCTGGAGCAACGTGCGTTCGACGGCCGACAGCCGCTCCCAAACCGAAGACTTGGCCAAGGACTCCGTAACATCAGTCAGGGAGCCCGACACCTCGGCCCGTGGCACCGATTCCAACATCCGCAATGCACCTGTCAGAGAAATCGCTCTGTGTGCCTGAGCCTCGGCCCGCTCCGCCGCCCAGTAAGCGAAATCGGGCAATTCGGCCAGCAGTCGAGCTCGCAAGTGGAACGCCTGGCGGATAAGCCTCGTCACTTGCTCCGCTCGTTGTCGCCACTGATCGGCCTTCTGCAGCCATTGATCGGCTTGGCCGTTTGCCCCGCCCCCGACACTCAGCCAACGCTCAGCGGCCAGCAAAGCCTGCTCGGCCTGAAACCATTCCGCTTCAGCGTATGAGTAGAATTCTGCATGCGCGGCCAGCGCCCGTTCCAGTTTGTCTCGCTGCTGAATGACCCCGCGGCAGATTTCACCAAGGTGTGGGCTCCGAGAGACCTTTTCCGAGGCGACGGTCTGTACGACCAGTTGCAGAGTTCGAATCTCGGCCGGCAACGTCGGCGGACCTCCGCTGACCGAGCCTGCGGCCACCGGCAAGAAACTTGCTAACCGGGCGTATTCTTCGGCACCGCCGTCGCGTAGAGCCAACGCCTTTTTCCAAAACCAAAACTGAAACGGCAAAACCGCCCGAGGCTTTTCTCGCAGAAACTCGGCCAAGGAATCGATCGGCTTTTGGTCGTCCGGTCCCGCCTTCTCCGCTGCCGCCAAAAGCTCTCGCAGTTGTTTCGCGTCGGCGTCGTTCAGCGAAGCTTCCGCCGTGCCGTGGTCCGGGCTGGACCCGAAACGCTCCGCACACGCCAAGGAAATTGACGCCAATAGCCGGCGCCGCTCTTTCGAAAGGGCGTGTTCGCCCGCGAGTTGCGTGACGGTTCGAAGAAGCTGCTCCGCCTCGCGCAGTTCATCCTCGGCCCGGGCACGATCCTGAGCGCGCAAGAGTTGCTCCGCTCGCAGCAGACAATGCTGCAGCCTCCGCCAACTGGCCGGAGCGCAGACGGCCGCGTCACCTTCCGCTCGAAGCTCGTCTCGGCGCTCCCACAGCCTCTGCAGCCGGTCGAACGCGAGCCGGTCGGAAGGTGCCGCCTTGTCTTCGGCCGAGACATTGCCCGAGGATGTTCGGGGTTGGCTCGAGGATAGGTCAGTGTCCGTCGTTTCCACTGACTGTTTCGATTCCAGAGGTGGCTCGGACTCGCCGGTTCCCCCGCCCGGCATCTCGGACGTTTCGCTCCGAGACGGGCGATTCTCTCCCGATCCCTTTTGCCGTTCTGTGGCCGCGGCCTTCGTCTGAGAGGCGGAGGATCCCTCAGACGCCGGCGCAGAATCTGTCGAGCCTTTCGTTCGGCCGGCTGGTTCTTCGCCAGCCGTCTCCCCGCTCTGATCGTCGTTGGTGTCAGTCTCTGACTTCGGGGCGGCTCGGGGCGAGTCTTCGCCGACCGCCGATCGCCGCACTCGCGCCAAATCAAAATCGTCGATTGTTTTCGGAAACATCCACACGCTCTGCGACAACCCGTCCCGATGCTGGCTCACCCAATCGTTGACGCGATTCCGCACATATGCGTACAACTCGCCGCAACTGATTCGCTCGTCTCTCACGGCTTCGGATTCGCTCGCAGCTCGGTCAGAGTCTAGCGTCCAACCGTCCGCCTCTCCCCGAAGGGCGCGGAGGACACTGTCGAGGAAAATCGAACCGCCGGTTCCGTTCAGAACGATGCGGGAGGTCCAGCTCTGCTCGCCCGCGTCGGCGGAGCAAAGGACGACCAAACGAGGATTCCGGCGGCAGGCCCGTTCGATCTGTTGCTTGAGCAGTTCGGCCACTTCCGTGTTCAGGACACCCAGCCGCCAATCGGGTGTCATTCGAGCCGCATCGATCAGCACAACCACGTGCTCAGCCGGCGACTTTTCCAGACTCACAAGGAACTCTTTGAGCGGAATCAGCGTGTCGGCGCCCAAACCTCGGCGGATACTTTCGGGGGTCGCGTGAATCCCCAGGAAACACACCGACAAGGGCGGATCTCCGCCGCCTGCACTGGGGACCGCGATCGCATGGAGACTGCAAAAGACAATCAGGTTCTTTCCCGCCAATTTGGAGTCCGTCAATTCGGATCGGAGCTTGGCCAAAAGCTGGCCGGCTTTCAGACTGGACTCCCAAACGGCCACGTTCGGAAATTGCGCCGGGTCCAACGAGTGCAACGTTTCCAATGCCCGCGCGTCGCGGTGACCGAACGGATTCAGCCCCACTGCATCGCTGTCGTAAACTTCGACACCAATGCCCACCACATACGCAGGTGGCACCGCCTCAAGAGCCGGACGAAACAAAAGCCATCCGACGAACGCACCGACCAGCCCCGTGACCCCTAACCAGAGTCGGCGCCGCCAACGCAACGATAACTCCGCATCTCGCGTGGGCCCCCGTCTTCCCGCCGACTGCCATTTCCTCGCAGACCGACGGCCTCCCGACGCGTCTCGCCAGTTTCGTCCTCCCGGACGCGATCCTGTCATGCTCCGCGTGCCTGAAAGTCGTTGCTTTGTCCAAACGAAATCGGCCATGCGACCGACGCCATTATAGCCGCCGCGTACTGTTCCGACACGACCGGAATTGGCAAAACGAATCGCGACGGCTGTTGCACGTTCCACACCCAAACGAAAGAGGCACCAGAAAAGCCGGCATCGGCCGTCTATTTTCAAACGCAGATTCCTCCCTGCCGGCAGAACATTGGCGCAGTCTGCACCAATTACCCCGGTCCTATCGGTAGCTCCCATTGGGAAGGAATTAACCGAACCATGCAGCCGCGCTAAAGTCTTTGCAGCAACAAGTAGTCAGAACGCTGGGTCGTGCTGCGGGATATAGCCGAAGAAAAAGACACGCCGTGGTTTGCTGGTGGCCTGGGGATGACCGCTTTTCGTAGATGTGAAAATGGCGGATTTGCGAGACTTGTCAGGGCGGGCAGCAGATCTGACCATTGGTGGGAAGAGCGAAGGGCCGGCCGAACCGGGTTGAAATCCTGTGACCGAGGCACGTTGCAACCCGCCGCCGGAGTTTCTCCGCCTGGGAGCCCGATCGGTGGCTAACTAGCTAGCCAGAGCCCTTACGCAGCATCAACATGTCAACCGGATTGGCGGTTTCCTCCAACATGTCTTAGTGCTGCGCACACCGATAGAGTCCTCGTCGCGGCTTTAGACGAGGCACGAACCTGAGTAGATAAGAAGATCAAGCAAAGGACCGAGGCCATGCTGTGGAAACACTGGCTGAATCGGCTCGTGGGTCGATGGACACGCTCCGCCATCACAGCCCGTCATCGCCGGCGCCCGTTCCGGCAGCGCTCGGCCAGCGTGCCTGTCGAAACGCTGGAGGATCGCACGCTGCTTTCCACTTTGTATTGGCAGGGCGACGTCGACACGGCTTGGAGCACGGCCGGCAATTGGAACACTGCTCAGGACGGCACGGGATCTGATCAGGCTCCAACCGATGGCGACACGCTGGTTTTTGACACGAGCACGGTCGGTCTGGCAAGCTTCGTTTCGAGTGCCGACCTTTCGGTCACGGGAATCACCATTCAGGTTGTGGACGCGGATGCCGGCAATGACTTCACCATCCAAAGTGACGCCGGCGTGACGATCGGCTTAGCGGCCGCAGGCATCACGAACAACCAAACCGCCGGAACAGCCACCACGATTTCAATCGAAACCCTCTCTTTGGCGGCGGACACCACCTTCACCAACACGGCCGGGATGCTGAACATCAGCAGCGCCATTACTAACGGCGGGAACCTCCTCGCGGTCGACGGCGCGGGCACCACGACGCTGAGCGGCGTGATTTCCGGCACCGGCGGATTGACCAAGAACGGGACCGGCTCGTTGACTCTCTCGGGTAACAATACCTATACGGGCGATACAACTTTGAACGCCGGCACTCTGCAGGTGACCGGTGGCATTGCCGGGGCTCTGGTAATCAACGCCAACGGAAATATCCAGCTCACCAACAACGGCGGCAATCTGCAAGTCTCCGACGGAACAGTCACCGGTGTCATCGCACCGGATGATCCCACCGCGGTGACGATCAACGGCGGCGCGGGCGACGACACCTTGACCGTCAATGACCCGACCGTGTTGCCGGCGGGCGGATTGACCTTCAATGGGCAGGGCAATGGAGCCGGTGGCGATTCGATGGTGTTGACGGGCGGGTCCGCGACGGACGTGACGC
>JAADHY010000765.1 GCA_013151585.1 Planctomycetota bacterium | reverse complement strand
AACCCGAAATGCAATGACGTGCGACCGCCAACCGGGACGAGTGGCCGCCGCGGACCCTCCGCATTCTCTCTCAGGAACCGGCACAGCTCGCTGGCTGTCGCCGGCGTGAATTCTTCAGTGGAAACGGAATCGTCGGACGACATCGATTGGTTCTTTCTTGGTTCGTTCGTTGGGGCAACCGCCCGTTGGCACGCCGTCGGAGTCGCCCGACTGCGTCGCCGACGAGCGCGGGCTCGGCATCACAGCGGAGCCCGTCGGCCGGGGTGGCGCCGCCGAACCTCCTCCATGCTGCAACCGCCCGCTGTGGGCAACAGTTTGTTGGGGCTGCAAAGTCCGTTCGGGTTGAACACATCGCGCACCGCTGCCATGACGTCCAAGTCATCCTGGCTGAACAGTCGCGGCATGAAGTTGATTTTCTCGACACCAATGCCGTGCTCACCGGTGACCGTGCCGCCCAGATCAAGGCATTTCGAAAGGATCTCGTCGCTGGCGGCCAACACCCGCTCGATCTGCTCCGGATCGCGCTCGTCGAAAAGCAGGATCGGATGCAGGTTTCCATCGCCCGCATGGAAGACGTTCACGATCCGCAGTCCGTGCCGCTGGCCACACTCGATGATGAAATCCAAAATTTCTGGCAGTTTGGTTCGCGGAACCACGCCGTCCTGCGTGCAATAGCTCGGACTGAGCCGACCAATCGCTCCAAAAGCCTGCTTGCGGCATTTCCATAGCAACTGACGTTCTTGATCCGATTGAGCTCGGCGGACTTCCCGGGCCCGGTGTTCTTGGCAGATATTCACAATCCTCTCGGCCTCGGGATCAACACCGGCCTCCAAGCCGTCCACCTCGATCAGCAAGACGGCTCCGGCATCCAAAGGAAAACCAAAGTGAAAGGCCGCTTCGACCGCTTCGATGATCCCCTGGTCCATCATCTCGAAAGCGGCCGGGACGATGCCGGCGCCGATGATGTGACTAATCGCTTCGGTGGCGTCGCGCACGGTCTCGAACACGCCCAGCATCGTGCGGTACGCGACCGGATCGCGCGTCAACCGAACAGTAGCCTTCGTGCAGATGCCGAAGGTCCCTTCGCTGCCGACAAAAAGGCCCGTCAGGTCGTAACCCGGCAGGTCTTCGGTCGGGCCGCCGAACTGGGTGACCGTCCCGTCGGGCAGGACCACTTCGACGCCCAAGACATGGTTGACCGTCACGCCGTATTTCAAGGTGTGCGGGCCGCCGGCATTCGTCGCGACGTTTCCGCCCAGAGTGCACGCGCCCTGGCTGGACGGGTCGGGAGCGTAGTGAAACCCCGAGCCCTTCAAGTAGGAGTTCAATTGCCCGTTAACGACGCCCGGCTGCACAACGGCATAACGATCGCGCAGATTGACTTCGAGAATTTGTCGCATGCGGGTCAGCGCGATCATGACTCCACCGCCGACCGGCAGACAGCCTCCCGCCAAACTCGTGCCCGCTCCCCGCGGCACAAAGGGGACACCGAACCGGTTGCACGCGCGCACCACAGCCGTCACCTGCTCGGTCGAGACGGGAAAAACGACGACATCCGGCGCCCGCTTGTCGATCACGTAGGCGTCACATTCATAGACCAGCAGTTCGTCCGGATCGCTGATCACCGCGTCCGAGCCGACGGCCGTTCGCAGGGCGTCGATCAATTCGGGCGAAACATTCGCCGCCGAACGCTCGGTCTGTGCCAGAGATGTCATGCGAAAGTTCCTCGTTCACGCAGCCGACGGGGAAGCCGTTTGGGGCCGCCGAAGTCACCGGTCGCCGAAGTCGCCAGACCTTGCCGACCGGCGTCCTGGCAATACGCCAAACTTTGGCAAGTTCGGTCACACGTTCCACGTCGCCAAACCTTGGCAGGTTCGGCTACAGGTTGAATCACTCCGGTCGACAAGTTGCTGCATCACTCCTCGACCGTGCGGAGTTTTCGGCCGAGCTTTTGCTCGACGCTGCGCACTTTGCCGGTCAACCGGCCCTTGGCTCCCTTGCGCGCATCGACTTTGATCGTACAGGTGATCCGGTCGCAATCGGCGCTCATCGCTTCATAACATTGTTTCACGACGGCGAAAACGTCGTCCCATTCGCCTTCGAGGATCGTGCCCATCGCGTGCAGTCGATAGTCCAGACCGCTTTTGTCGATGATGTCCAACGACCGCGCGACGTATTGGCTGACACTTTCGCCTTTGCCCAGCGGCGTCATGCTGAATTCAAGCAAGACCACGGTTGGCCCTCCCTACTGTGCAGTCAAGGCGCCAATAAAGAGGAGTGACGAACTGAGCGGATCGGTAAGGAAGCGAAGCGGAGCGCTTAGAGTTTAGTGTTTGGCGTCCGCTTTTCGTTGGGCCCAATGAACATCGTCCCCCCACAACCCTCAACCTTTACCGCTCCGACGATATTCTAGGAGGAGGGCTGGTGGTTGCAATGTCTGGCGAGGGAGGAATGCCCAAGCGGCGGAGCGAATGTCGGAGGATGGCAGCAGCAGCCGGGGCAGCCACCGTACCGCCGAAATGCGGGCCGCCGACCGAGGGTTCATCGACGACGACCAAGACCAGCACACGTGGCGAGTCGGCGGGAGCCCCGCAGATGAACGAGCAGATATACTTGGTGTCGGAATATTGGCCGGTTTCGGGATCGGTTTTCTGAGCGGTGCCTGTTTTGCCGAACACGGTGAAGCCGTCCAATTGCGCTTTCCGCCCAGTGCCCCGCCGGACGACGTCTGTCAGCGGGACTTGCACAATCCAGCGAGCGACGTCGGGGTGCACCGTCTCGGAGACCACATTCGGTCCGAAAGGACTGTCCGGCGAGGAACCAGTGATACGCAGATAGAATCGGGACAGCCAATTGTCCGCTTGCTCCCCTTCCGACTCGTGGAACCGCACAAAGGTCGGACGCACCAGCCGGCCGTCATTGGCCAGAGCGGTGTAGGCGGCAATCAGTTGAATGGCCGTAACGCCTATCTCTTGCCCCATGGGCACCGAGCCCGTGGAGTAGCCATCCCATTGATCCAAAGGGCGGAGTTTGCCGGCAGCCTCTTCAGCCAGCTCCACGCCGGTGCGGCGACCGAATCCGAAGGCGATCAAGGCCTGGTACAAGCCGCGATTGGTCAAGCGCTGCCCGATCTTGGCCATTCCGATGTTACTCGATTTGACCAGCACGTCCGCGAGCGACAGTTCGCCGTAGCGGTGGTGGTCGTGCAACACGCGCCGGCCCATTCGATAGGCCCCCCACTCGCAGTCGAATGTTTCATCGGCTGCCACAACGCCGCGGTCCAGGGCCCAGGCAACGATCAAGGGCTTAATGGTCGAACCCGGCTCGAAGACGGCCGAGACCGCGTAGTTGAGCCAAGCGTCGTCGTCGACTTTGTCCGGCGTGTTCGGGTCAAAGGTTGGCCGAGTTGCCATGGCCAAAATCTCGCCTGTTTGCGGAACCATCACGATGGCCATAGCGTGACGTGGACGCCACTTTTCCATGACCGCGTCCAACTGACGTTCCGCGTAAAGCTGGATCATGATGTCCAGCGTCGTTGCGATGGCCCGTCCGCGCTGAGGCGGCTGCGCCCAGTCGTCCTGCACGTCGATGACTCGGCCGAGGGCGTCCCGAGCGAGCCGCCGGCGCCCGGGGCGACCGCCGATGAGCGGGTCCAGGGCCCGTTCCAAACCGCTGCGGCCCCGGCCATCGATGTCGCGCAACCCAATCACGTGCGCGGCCAGGCGGCCGAGCGGGTAGCGTCGGACGTACTCATCGCGCAGGCCCCAAGTGCGCGCGGGCAGGTCGAGCTTTCGGAGTTGTTCGATTTCTTCATCGTCCGCTCGCCGTTTGGCCCAAAGGAAGTGTTTCTTGCAATACCGCTTCAGCCGCGCATGGAACTGGTTGCGATCCAGGTGCAGAGCTTTGGCAACGGCCTCGGCGAAGGGCTCCAACTTCCGAACGCGGCTGGGCACCACGTAGACGCTTTTCGCTGAAACGGTTGTCGCCAGGACAACCCGGCCGTCGCGGTCCAGGATGTCGCCAGGCCGAGCCGGAATCTCCTCGTACACCACCTGCTGACGCGAGGCCTGCTGCGAGAAATCGGCGTGCCCCATCCACTGAATCTGAATCAAGCGCGCCGCCAACACGCCCCAAAGCCCCAAGACCACCGCAGCCAGAATGCGGGTCCGCCATACCAAAGCGGCCGATGGTCGAGTCGGTTCGGCGATAGGCTCGTCACACGGAGCTGGAAGCATCGGGTAAAGTCACCGAGTGCGTTTGGTTTTCTTGCCAGTCTTTTGGCGATGATCCCGGAACGTGTCGGATTTCAGCGGCAGCTTGCCGGATTCGATCGCCTCCAACAGACGCCGTGGGTCCCCCATCTGTTGCGTCTTGAGCCGTAGTCGCGCGTACGATTCCAGCAGAATGTCCATCTGGTACTGCTGCCGGCTGATCGCCCGACGTATCGCCAAGTTCTGTTTCTCCAAAGCGATGCCCGCCAACGCGATCAGCACAACCAACACCACGGCGCTCGTAAATCGAAAAAACATCCCAAATCCCGTCCGATCGTTCCGTACGTCCTCCGCATTCGCGGCGAGAAGTCGCACAGAGAAAGAATGGCGGGGGAGGAGCGGGAGTCAGGAGACAGGGGCAGGGCGAGGCAACAACCTGGGATTCTCAGGTTTCAGTCTGCAGTTCCCGATCTCCGATTGCCGTCTGCGTGTCCACGTTCCGCTCGAACGAACCTCTTCGCCCTTCGCCCCTGAACCCTCAACACTCAACTCTCGACCCTCAACCCTTTCATCGGGTCGTGCGGGGCGAGCGGACAACGCGCAACCGGCTGGCGTCGGCGGGCAAGCGCAGGATCGTCCGATTTTCAGGTCGTTCGGGTCCTTCAGGCGGTCGCGATTGAGCTGATAAATCTGAATCCAGCGAGACGAGCGGCCCAGGTGTTTCTGGGCGATTTGGGTCAACGTGTCGGACTTGCCGACGCGATAGAGGGGCTCGCCGCTCAACCCGAGGAAGAATCCTGGCGGTGCCTCGGACTTGCCTTTGCCACCCGCGGGCGCGCGGTCGCCACCGGCTGCTTTCACTCGAGCGAAAAGCTGCGGGAAGCGGGCTTTGAGCACATCCGGGGCGGGCGTTTCGATCTTCGTGCCCGGGCGCATGCGTTGCGGGTCGGGGACGCGATGCTTGTTGTACAGCGCAAGGGCCTGAAAGTAGCGGGCCGTGCCGTAGACCCGTTTCGAGATGGTCCAGAACGTGTCGTTTTCTTGAACCACGTAAGTGCCTGACCGGCCGCCGGAACTGAACGGGGCGGGAAGACTTTTTTTCGAGCCGGGGCTGAGCGGCGAGCGGCCTTGTGCCGAGTTATGGAGCTTTTCATCCGACGGAAAGGGCGAACCAGTTGGCGCGGGCCGCCCCGACCGGACCGTAACCACCGGTGGCCGGGAAAGATCGTCTGGAGCGAACGGCGAGGCCGAGCCTGCGCCAGAGCTGCTCGGGCGTGAGCCGCCGGAAGCCGGCCCGATCGAAGGCGACGGGCGAGGCTTGGCGAACGGGTCGGGTTTTTCTGCGGGGGCTATCCGGCCTTTGGGCACGGCTGCGTGTTGCCCGGATTGACCCGGAACAGACGTCCCCTCCCCTGCCTTGTCGGTAACAGCCAGATCTTGCGCTGCAGAAAACATCGTCGACTGTTCCCTCGAAGGCGATCCGGAAGCAGGGGCTTCCTCCGAGACGGCATCGAACGCGCCGGGCCGTTTCACCAGCGTCCGGCTGGTCGTTTGGCGCCGCTCGATCGGAGCGAACCCTTTCAGTTGCTCGTCCTTGCTTTGATCGGCCCGATCAGTGCGTGCGCCGCGGGACTTCGGCCCGATCTCCTGGCTGGAAGACGCCAGCCCGGACGGCGTTGAATCATGGCCTTCTCCCGAACCGCCCGATCCAAACGGATCGCTGGACGCCTTCGCGGCTGGCGCCTTTGCCGGACCGTTTGCCCCCCTCTTGCCAGGGCCGCTGTCTTTTTTCGGGGCCGTGCGTTCGACGGCTGGCGTCTCGCCCTCGTCGCCGTCTGGGAGGGCCTTACCGGCGCGGTCATCTGCGTGCTCGCTCCGGGGCTTCGCTGCCGCCAGCGCGAACAAATCCGCGGCGGCCGCGTGTTCCGCCCGTTCCGAAGCGGGCGTCGAGGGCGGCCGGGGCGCCTTGACCTCGGACTGGCCGGACTCTTTAGGCGTGACCAGCGGCAGTGGCGACAACGGTCCGGAAGCCGGCCCTCCCGATCCGCTCGAACCGACCGCAGGTGCCGCTGACGCGGCTGGCGGCGTCCCGGCCGAGCCTGTCTGAGCCGTGCCGAAAGCGTCCGAATCCGACTGGGAATCGGCCTTAGCAAATCCCGACGGCACAATCGGTGCGGCTTTGTCGGCTGGCGCGGGCGGGCTTTCGGGAAACAGTGGAGCGGCCCGGCCAGGCGGCGGAGATGCCGCCACTGCCGCAGGGGAAGACGAGCCAGCGGTGGGTATCGGTCCGGCTGTCGCTCCGCCCGTCGACGCCGGCGGCCGAAAGCCGTCGTCGAGAATCGGCGGTTCGTTTTGACCGGGCACCGGCAAGTCGGAGTCTGAGGCGCGCTCAGCAGTCGCGTCGTCTTGCCCGAACAGATCGTCCGATCGGCTCGACACGGTCGCTGTGCCGGCTGGCGAGCTTTTCGCAGCCGAAATGACCGTCGTCGGTAGGAAATCGAACCGGTCTTCTTTTTCGCCAGCCGCTGTTTGATCTGACGAGGATTCGGAACCGTCATTCGACGCCGCAAACGGATCCGGAGTGTCCGCTTCCGCCTGGCCCTGGCCACTTGGTTCGGACGCTTCTTCAGACGCCCCCGCCGTCGACTGGGCCTTCGATCCGAACGGTCCCAACTGCCGCGTCAGCACGAACACGAAGCCCGTCAGAATGATCACGACCGCTGAGAAGCCGATTTTAGCTTCTCGCGATAGCCCCTTTTTTAGCAGACGAAAACCCCAGTCATCGTCGGACGCCGAGGCGTTTTCCGAGGCTGGCTGTTCGCGACGCCCCGTCTGCTCGTTCATTTCTTCATTGC
>JAADHY010000725.1 GCA_013151585.1 Planctomycetota bacterium | reverse complement strand
GGATCGCTAGATCGTCCGGCTGCGGCCCGACGACCGCGCGGATCGACTTTTCGGGGTAAAGCTGCGAAATCAGCGTGGCCGCCGCTCGGGCTTCGATATGTTTGAGCGAGAAGACGCGGGTCACGATTTCGCCGGATGCCCCCGGCTCGACTGCTCGTGGGAGATTCGACGGCGGTCGCGTCGGCTCGCTCGTCCCGGGCGAGGTCCAGCGACCTGCAACGGAAGAGAAAACATAGATGTGTTTCTTGGTGGAAGCGACAATCGAGTCGAAGTCAACAACGGCCGGTGGGGGTTGGTCATCTTGCGGCCACTTCAGTACGTCCCAGCGGTCGACGACCGCACTGTAGCCGTAGAATTTCCGTCCTTGTCTTACCAAGGCGACATTCGAACCGACGGCGTAAAAGTCGAAACCAGACTCCTCAATTCTCTGCTCACTCCAGCGACCCGTCCTACGGCTGAGAGCCCAGACAGTCTGCTTGTCTTCCGACCACGTGAGGATGATGTTGGCGGACTGTACATACCGCTCCCGCGATGTCCCCGCTGGAACAGGCCCGGCGCCGAACGCACTCAGGCCGCCTCCGAAGCCGCCACTCTCAAGCCCTCCGCCAAGATCGCCAAGGCCCTGACCGGCGCCAAGACCACCGATACCGCCCGAGCCACCGCTCGGCGCCTCACCGCCCGATGCTTTTGGTCCACCGGCGGCTGGCTTCGGCACGCCTGCGCTTTTCTGTTCGGACGGCTTCGTGCGTTTCCCCGGGACATTGCGCCGTTCCTTCGCCCCGGTTGTTTCGGGCACACGACTGCCTGTCCCTTGATCCGGCGATCGCTTCGCGTCGGATGGCTGAGCTTGCGACGTGGCAACGGGCGCCGACTCGGGCGCGGCTTCGGTATCAAGCTGCGCTCGGGCGGTCCGCAACGTTGAACCCGCAACAAACGCCATGAATGTCAGGACGGCCAGCACATGACTTCTGTCTTTCATGGAACAAGCTCCCAAACAAGGACGCTCACCGGTCTACCGGTAAGAGTCACCCTCCCAAAGACGGTCTGTCTGTTCCGGCAAGTCTCGGACTTGTCGGCCCAGCTCGTCGAGCTGTTCGTCGAGGCGGTCCTCCCACGCGGCTGTGGCGGCAGACGCCCGGTCCAGCTCGCTCGTGTTCGCGCCGGCTTGCCGGCGCGCGGGCTCAGTCGATGCCGGCCCGGCGAAGCCGCTCATGGGGTGGCGGCCGACGGTCGCGCGATGAACCAGGACGAAGGCGAGTAGCGCAGCGGCCGCAATGATGCTGGCTCCGGCCACCACGCGAACTCGCTGCCGCACTGCCGGGACCAGTCCCTTCAGCCCGCTCAAGACGGATCGGCGCGGACGGAACGTCGCCGCTGTCTCGCGTCGCACGAGCTGCTGCACCGCATCTGGCAGCGGCACCTCCGTCGGCCGTTGGACGTGAGCGAGACACTGCTGCAGCAGCCGCGCCACTTGATCGGCCGACTGAAACCGGTCCGCGGGATTCTTCGCGTGCAGCTTCCAGACGATCGCGGCCAACCATTCGGGAATGTCTGGGTTGATCTCGCGGATCGGACGGGGTTCAGTATCGGTAATGCGCCGGAGGACGCCGTAGCTGGTTTCGGCTCGGAAGGGCGGCCGGCCCGTACACATCGCGTAGATGACGCTGCCCAGACTGAACAGGTCGCTTCGAGCGTCGACCACCTCGCCGCGAGCCTGCTCGGGCGACATGAACTGCGGCGTGCCAGCGATGACGCCGGTCCGGGTCAGGCTGGCGTCATCTGCGGCGCGGGCCAGGCCGAAGTCGGTAATCTGGACCCGCTCCACGCCGTCCTCCAACAAAATGTTGGCCGGTTTGATGTCGCGGTGCACGAGACCCTGAGCATGAGCGGCGGCCAGTCCGGCGGCTGTCTGCATGGCGATGCGCAGAATCTCGACGACGCTCAGCGGTCCGTGTTCGTCCAGCCGCTTCTGGAGCGAAGGCCCGCGCAGATAGGGCATGACAAAATACGGCAACCCATTGGCCTCCGCCACGCTATGAATGGCCACGACGTTTTCGTGCACCACGGCCGCCGCCGCTTGAGCTTCTCGAGCGAATCGCCGTCGGGCCGCTCCACTGCTGGCCAAATGAGGCGCCAGAACCTTGATAGCCACGTATCGGTTCAGCGAGGCGTCGAACCCTTTCAACACAACGCCCATGCCGCCTTGGCCAATGACCCCCGCGATTTCGTAACCTCCTAGCCGGCCCAGCATCCGAGGGTCGTCGGTCGGCGACAGAGCTTGCCGCACGGCATCCACGGCTGCGGCTCTTTCCTCGTCGCTGGTCAGTCGGGATGGGCCCGAGGAAAGGTCTCCGCCCGACGGCGACAAAGCTCGGCCATCACGGTCGGATTCGACCGCCCTCTCGCCAATTGACGGCAAGAACTCCCGCACCTGCGCCCACACATCCGGCTCGGCCGCCCGTTTCTCCAGCTCTCGCCGACAGTCTTCGCAGACACCCAAACGCTCCTCGAACGCCGCCTGTTCGTCGTCGCTGAGCTGGTCGCTCAAGAGACGCTCAATCCGCTCCGCGTTGCAGGTGCCTCGATTCGCGTTCATCGCGACCAATCCCGGAATGGTTGAGGGTTGAGGGTCGACAATTGAGGAACCTGCAATTTGACAATTTGCAATTTGCAATTCTCAATTTTCAATTTGCAATTTCCAATTCCCGCTTGCCGCCCTCCGCTCCCGGCTCTTCACACGCTCTGCCACTCGTCCAGTCTTTCTTGGACCTTTTCTCTCAGTCTTCGGATGACTCGGCTGCGGGCCGCATAGACCGCGCCGCGAGTCTTGCTCAGCCGTCGGGCTGTCTGTTCCACGCTCAGGCCTTCGACGGCCGACAACCAGAACGCCTCCCACGTGTCCGAGCGGAATTCTGCACGAATCTGTCGCGCCGCCCAACGAAACAGTTCGCGTCGATATTCCAATCGCAGCAGGTCTGAGTCTGGTCCGGTCGGCGCCGGCTGCTGGTCCAGCCAGGCCAGTAAGTCTGAATCGCCCGAGCCGCGGTCGGCCTTCGCACGCGACAGAGCGTTCATGATCGCATTCTCAGCGACTCGGTGTAGCCAAGTGCGAAACCGAGCCCGCTGCGGGTTTTGCTCCCACCGCTCGATCGCACGAGTGATCGCCATAAGGACTCGCTGAGCCAGGTCTTCGGCATCGGCATGCTGCAGACCGTTGTGCCGGGCCAAGCGATAAATCGCCGGCTGATAGATCTCGACGAACTCGGACCACGCCTCCTGATCCGCGCGGTCCTTGAGCCGGACCAACAAGCTGGCTCGAGTTTCTGGCGAGCCACTCATTCGAGCTCCCTCGTCCCGACCGCCGATGCATGCAACAGCTCTCTGATAGCATACACACATCGCGAGCGATTCTTTGACAGCAAAACCCGATTGGCCGCTGTTGGTGGGCCGTGCCTGCTGCGGACTATGGGTGGGCCGTGCCCACCCTACTTGCTAAACGTCGTAAGAATCGTACAGTTCCGGGATGATCGGGGGTTCGTCGCAGTAGTCACGGAGGATGCTGGCGAGGCTGGCAGCGGCTTTCGGTTCGCCGTGGACGACAAAGGCTGTCCCGATGCCCGTCTGTGAAGCCAGTTGCTCGAACCACCACTTGAAGTCCAAGGCATCGGCGTGAGCGGACAGGCCGTTGAGGATTTCGACGCGAGCCCGCAGTTCATACCAGCGATCGAGGATGCGTAGCTGCGGATGCCGCTCCACGATTCGCCGTCCGAGCGTGTGTTGGGCCTGATAGCCGACGATCACGATCGTGTTCCGCTCGTCTTCGACCGTATGCGCCAAATGGTGAAGCACTCGACCGTTTTCACACATGCCGCTGGCCGAGATGATGACGGCTGGAGGCGGCAGATCATTGAGCTCTTTGCTCTCTTTGCGGGAGGCCACATAGGTGAGCGTCGGGAAGCCGAAGGCGTCGGCATCGGTTCGCAGTGTCTTTTGCACGTTGGCGTTGAGGACGTCTCCATGGCGGCGGTACACGCGGGTCACGCGTCGGGACAACGGGCTGTCGACGAAGACAGGAATCGCCGGCAACGTACCTTCGTTGTAGAGCACGTTGAGGAAGTAGACGATTTGCTGCGTCCGGCCGAGGCTGAAGGCCGGGATGATCACCTTGCCGCCTCGCGTCACGGCTTCGCGGGCGACCCGCAGCAGTTCGGCCTTGATATCGTCCGCCGACGGATGAATCTGATTGCCGTAAGTGGATTCCGTGATCAAGACGTCGCAGCCGCCGACCGCCGCGGGATCGCGCAGGAGCGGCATTCCGCGTCGGCCCAGGTCGCCCGTGAAGACGACCCGTCGCCGGTCACCTCGGTCTTCCAGCTCGATCTCGACAATGGCTGAGCCGAGGATATGTCCGGCGTCAGAAAAGCGGAGCCGAACGTCGCGGGCCAGTTCGTGCCACTCGTCGTAAGGGAGGGGTTCCAGCAGCTCGGCCACGCCTTTCACATCTTGACGTCGATACAGCGGCGTGATGGGTGGCGTACCGGGCGGCCGGTGCTTGTTCAAATACCGAGCATCCTCGGCCTGAATTTTGGCGCTGTCTTCGAGCATGATTTCAGCGATGTCTGCGGTCGGCTCGGTACAAAAGATCGGGCCCCGGTATCCCGCTCGGTAAAGTGTCGGCAGATTTCCGCAGTGATCGATGTGGCCGTGAGAGAGGATGACGCCGTCCAGATCGGCCGGCTCGCAGCGCAGGCGCTGGTTCCGCGCCCGAGCCTCAGCCCGCTTGCCCTGGACCAGCCCGCAATCGAGCAGGATGCGCCGGTCGCGGGTTTCGATCAGGTGCTGGCTGCCGGTCACTTCGCCGGCGGCTCCAAGGAAAGTAAGT
>JAADHY010000288.1:4673-9559 GCA_013151585.1 Planctomycetota bacterium | reverse complement strand
GACCGGTTTGGGTGAGCAGCGCACCCAATCCAAACGCACGCGGCAGCTCTTCCCCACGACCGGTTCCAGGGCCAGATAGATCACTTGACCGCGCCACTCGGTTTGCACACTCACAGGAAGGTTATAGACGTGAGGCAAGCCGTCAGCCCGGATCGGGAAATCAAGCTGCCCGAGGCCGTTGCGTTTGACCGCTGCCCAAAAGATGCGACCGCCCGCTTGGTCCTTCGGTCCATCGCCTACTGTCTCCACCGCCATCTGAAAACTGACAAACACATCGCGATAGGCGTCGACGCGGACGGATGGCGCGATCAGGCGAGCCCCGGGCTGAAGCGACGCAACCAGTCGTCCCTCTTCTGCGCGCACGCTCCCCTCGCCGTCAACGCACCAACCTTGCGTCCCATCGGCAAAATCCCACGCGGCCGGGACGGCCGGACCACTCGTACCCAGATCGATGATCCGGATCCAGTCGATCTGATAGGTCTGTTCAGAGTCTTCGCCGCCCCTGATCCCGGGCAAATCCAACCGCAACTTGACGATCTTGCCTTCGCCCTGCCAAAACGGCCGAACACGATACGTATGCCATCCGGGGCGAAGTTCGAACGGGGTGCGCTTTTCAGGTGCAAAGCCGCCGTATCGGCCGCGAGTTGTGCCCGTCCAGAACAGTTCGGCAACGCCGGTCGTCGGCGAGTGGAGCCGGATCGCCACAATCTGCGTTGGAGTCGCTTGGATTGGCTCCGGCAGCGCGCTGTGCACCAGGATCGGGTCCCAATTGACAACGGTTGTCGTGAGGACGCCGTCCGCCACCTGCGAGGCACGCAAATGGCTGTTGGCTTGCCAGCCTTCCATCTGGCCAGCCCGGTCGAATTCCCACCGCACCAACACATCCTCGGCCGTGGCCGTCTGCGAGCCGACAACGGAAGACCACCCCACCAAAAGCAGGCACAAAACGGCTGTCCGATTGGCGAACCGGTCGATCGTCAACAACGGGCGGCGTCGGCCGCGTTCGTCTTTGGTCGTTCGTGACGAATTCGAAATCCTGCGATTGAGACGGTTCACTGCTCGCTGTCCTCCCGGGTGTCATCGTTACCAGTCTGAGGCGAGAGGCGACTGACAAGTCGATGCCTCGTTTGATCCAAAATCAACCGTCCCGTGATTCTGACCGGCTGACCCGGTGAGCTCAAGCGCGGGACGCGACGGCCCTGCGCAGCGAACCGGGCTGGGCCGCCGGGTTGCGGCGGTGTCGGCTTCGCGCAACGCCGATCGCCAGGCGGCTGTCCGAGCGCGGACCGCGACGAATCCGAAAAGGTGCTTCGGAACGGCGGGACGGCCGGTCGTGGAACTGCGGAGCCGCGACGAACGAAGTTTTCGCATTTTCTAAACTTTCAGACTTGACTTTTTGCCTGTCGTATGGTTTCCTAGTGCTGATTGGAATCATCCGGTTTTCTTAGACCGAAACGAATTTTGCGGCGATGGCGATCCCAAAAACTGGACTTTGAAACTCGTCCTTACGAGCCGCTTCGATGTCCGGACGCCGCCTCTCGATGCCGCGCGGCCCTCGCGCGGGCTGCGGTCGCGGCGGAGCGGCGTCGGGGACAGCCGCCTGACCTGCCTGGACACCAACCTCCTTCTCCGAACGGAAACAACCAACCTTCATCGTCAATCCCAAGCCGACTGGGCTTCGGTCGCTTGTTTCATCTTTTCGAATCCCGTGGATTCACACAAACGCCTTCCAGTCACCGGATGGCCGCGGTTTGGAAAAGGGTGGCCCCTGCTCCGCTGAGCGCCGCACAAACCGGCAGAGCCGCCGGAGGTTCGCGTCGCTGGCGAAGGCCCGGTCAGGCGGCCCGCCGCCGGTCGCTCGCGACGCGGAGCCCGGTTCTGGGCCGGGAGGAAGTCTCAGGCGGAAAGCAAGATTGGGATGGGGAGACGTTCCCACCGTGAAGTTTCCCACCGTGAAGTTGGGTCGGGCCAACACAAAGACATCTGTCAGAAGGAGATCGAAATGGATAAGAAGCTCCCGCGTCGCGATTTCCTATTCGTCGGTTTTGCCGGTGGCTTGGGATTGACGCTGGCTGACTTCTTTCGCATTCAGTCCGCGCAGGCCGACCAGAAGTACTACGAAAGCAAGGAGGGCACGGCCAAGTCGATGATCTTCATCTACTTGCCGGGCGGAATCGCGCATCAGGAGTCGTTCGACCCGAAACCGTACGCACCGCTGGAATATCGCGGGCCCATGGGGTCGGTCGCGACCGCCTTGCCCGGTGTTCGCTTCAGCGAACATTTGAAGCAGACGGCCAAGATCGCGGACAAGATCACTGTTTGCCGCAGCATGAGCCACGGTGAAGCCGCTCATGAACGCGGAACGCACAACATGTTCACCGGCTATCGGCCCAGCCCAGCGATTCAGTACCCAAGCATGGGGACGGTAGTCGCGCATGAATTCGGCTCCCGGAACAATTTGCCGCCGTATGTCTGCATCCCCAATCAGCCGAATACCTTTGCCGGCACCGGGTATCTGAGCTCGTCGTACGCGCCATTCAGTTTAGGAGCGGATCCAGCCAGCCGCAGCTTCACCGTCCGTGACCTGAAGTTGCCGGGCGGCGTGGACGAAGTTCGCTTCACACGGCGGCGCCGTCTGCTGGACGCGGTCAATGCTCACTTCGCGTCCAAAGAGAAATCCGACGCTCTGCGCGCTGTCGACAGCTTCTACGATCGGGCCTACGCGATGATCAGTTCGCCCAAGGCGCGCGAAGCGTTCAACATCGCAGCCGAGCCGAACAAGCTGCGCGACGAGTATGGCCGCCACGCCGCCGGACAACGCATGCTGCTGGCCCGACGGCTGGTGGAAGCCGGAGTCCGGTTTGTGACCTTGACCTACGGCAGTTGGGACATGCACAACAACATCGCGCCGGGCATCCGACGGCAGATGCCCGCCTTTGACCAGGCCTTCGCCGCATTGATCCGCGACCTGGATCGACGCGGACTTCTGGACTCGACCCTGGTGGCGGTCGCCAGCGAGTTTGGCCGGACGCCGAAGATCAATGGCAACGCCGGACGCGACCACTGGCCGCGCGTTTTCAGTGTGGTGCTGGCCGGCGGCGGGATCAAACGAGGGTTCATTTACGGTTCCTCAAACGCCACCGCCAGTGAACCCGAAGACGATCCGCTGAGCGTGCCCGACTGGGCCACGACCATTTACCACTGCCTGGGCATCGTGGCGGATAAGGAGCTGATGGCTCCGGGGAACCGCCCGATCGAAATCGTCAAAGACGGCAAGGTTCGTAAGGAACTGCTGGCGTGAGCGGTTAAGGGTTGAGAGTTGAGGGGCGACGGGAATGATGACGATGGGTGATGAACTCGGAGCTTCCGTGCCGGCAGACCGCCACTCATGATCCATCACCCGTCGTCATTGCACTCTTGCTCTCCGCTCTCGGCTCTCCGCGATTCTTGAATCCAACACCAATTGGGGAAAACCAATCCGATGTCACCGACTCGAAGCGACGGATACCACGGTTGGCTGGTCAGCGTGCTGCTGATCGGCGGATGGATGGCCGCGACCGCCGACGCAGCGTCGCCCTCGCTCCGGATCATTTTGCCGCGCGGCTGCCAGCGCGGGACGGAAGTGCAACTGAGCTTTCTCGGGGCACGGCTTGCCGATGCCCAAGAAGTCTTCTTCTACGATGCCGGTTTCCAGGTCACGAAGCTCGAGGCGAAAAAGCCGAACGAGCTGAAAGTCACGGTGAAGGTGGCCGCCGACTGCCGGCTGGGAGAGCATGTGGCTCAGATCCGCACGGCCAGCGGGTTGTCGGAATTCCGGACCATTTACGTCGGCCCTTTTCCGACCGTCACAGAGAAAGAGCCGAACAGCGATTTCGCCCAACCGCAGCCGATTCCGCTTAACGTGACCGTCGACGGCGTGATTCAAAATGAAGACGTCGACTTTTTCGTGGTGGAAGCGAAAAAGGGTCAGCGGATCAGTTGCGAAATCGAAGGCATGCGTCTCGGCTCGGCGCTGTTTGACCCGTATCTGGCCATTTTGGACAGCCGGCGTTTCGAACTGGCGGCCGCTGATGACACGCCCCTGGTCCGACAAGACGCCGTGGTCGCCGTGGTCGCGCCGGCCGACGGCCGCTACATCATCGAAGTGCGGGAAAGCGCCTACGGCGGCAACAACAACTGCCGATATCGGCTGCACGTGGGGACTTTCCCTCGCCCGACGGCAGCCTATCCTCCGGGCGGGAAGTTGGGTTCGGAAATCGAGGTTCGGTTCTTGGGGGATGTGGCCGGTGCCTTCACCCAAAAGGTGAAGTTGCCCGATCAACCGAGGCCCCAGTTCGGCTTGGAGGCGCGTCAGGGCGACCTGTCGGCGCCGTCGCCCAACCCGTTTCGGCTTTGGCAGTACGACAACATCCTGGAAGTCGAACCCAACAACGAACTGAAGCAAGCCACCGCGGGCCCAGTCCCACGAGCGTTCAATGGGATTATCGAGACGCCCGGCGACGTCGACTGCTTCCGCTTTCAGGCGAAGAAGGGAGCGGTTTACGACGTCGAGTGCTACGCGCGCCGCGTTCGTTCCCCGCTGGACCCGGTGGTGAATCTGTATAACGCGGCCGGACGACGCTTGGCCGGAAATGACGACGCGCGCGGCCCGGACAGCTACTTCCGCTTCACCGCGCCGGCCGACGGCGAATACATCCTCCGTGTTTCGGATCACCTGGGACGGGGTGGGCCGGACTTCGTTTATCGCATTGAAGTTGCCCCGCCAGAGCCGTCACTGACCGTGACCATCCCGCGGGTGGCCCGCAATTCCCAATACCGGCAATGGTTGGTCGTGCCGCGCGGAAACCGATTCGGCACGCTCGTCTCCATTCGTCGGACCAACGTCG
>JAADHY010000288.1:0-4663 GCA_013151585.1 Planctomycetota bacterium | reverse complement strand
TCGGCGGTCCGGTCGTATTGGTGCCAAAGGGATTGCCCAAGGGGCTGACGCTGCACACCGAACCCTTCCCGGCCAATATGACGGTCATGCCGGTTGTGGTCGAAGCGGCGGCCGACGCCACAATTGCAGGCGGGCTGGTCGACCTGATCGCGCGACATGCCGATCCGAAACAATCGATCTGGGGGCGTTACGAAAACGCCGCCGACCTGGTTCTCGGACGCCCCAACCAGTCAGTTTATTGGCAGTGCACCGTCGACCGGCTGGCCACGGCCGTCACCGAAGAGGCTCCGTTTCATCTGGAGATCGTGCCGCCGAAGGTGCCGATCGTCCGGAACGGCTCGATGCGTCTGAAAATCCGAGCGATCAAGAAGAAAGGTTGGGACGGCGACATTACGCTCTACTTCCCGTTCCGTCCGCCGGGAATCGGAACGGTTCCGACGGTCAAGATGCCCAAAGGCAAAAGCGAAGCGGAGTATCCGCTCACCGCGACCGGTAACGCTCGGATTCAGAAATGGCCGGTGTTCGTGTTGGGCACGGCGAATGAGAACGGAGCAGTCTGGGTTTCGTCTCAGATGGTGACGCTAGAAGTGGCTGAGCCGTATGTAACGTTCGCCATGCAGCGGGCCGCCGTCGAACAAGGCCAGCAGACCGAAATCGTCTGTCAGGTGACGCACCATCGTCCTTTCGAGGGTCAAGCGAAGGTGAAACTGCTGGGTCTGCCGGCTAAGGCCACGACCGTCGAACTGGAACTGACCCACGACACCCAAGAACTGGTCTTTCCGGTCAAGACGGCAAAAGACACGCCGGCGGGCAATCACAAGAACATTTTTTGCCAAGTCGTCATTGTGCAGAACGGCGAGCCGATTACCCATAGCCGCGTCGGTGGAACCGAATTGCGAGTCGATAAGCCCTTGCCGCCGAAAACGAAGGCCCCCGCTCAGCCGAAGCCGGTTGCAAAAAGACCGGCCAAAAAGCAGCCAGCCAAGCCCGTTCGGCTGAGTCGCTTGCAGCAGCTCCGGCTGCAGGCACAGAAGGAGCGGCAGGCGTCGGCCTCTCCCGGATCGAAATAGTCAGTCTCGTCGCTCGTCGCAATGACAGAATAACGGACACGACGCGAAGTGGGACGAGATGCTGGAAGCAGAAGGAAACGGAGAAAGACTCATGTCGAGAACGGTCCGACACGCGTTGGCATTACTCGGGTCCGTGGCCGTCCTGTTTTGGACGGCGCAGACCGCTCGCGCTCAGAGCGACGCCGTTGCGGAACTACACGTCTATCCGCCCGAAGTTCAGCTAACCACGTCGCGCGACCGACAGTCGCTTGTCGTCCAAGCCGTTTTGGACAACGGACTGACTCAGGATGTGACGGCTGAAGCCCGCCTCACACTGGCCGATGCCCAATTGGTCCGTCTAGACGGAGCCGTTCTTCGACCGCTGCGCGATGGTCAGACGAAACTAACTGTCGCCTACAAAGGGCGAACAGTCGTCGTCCCCGTGACCGTGCAAAAGGCGACCATCGAGCGTCCCATCAGCTTCCGGATGGACGTGATGCCCATCTTTCTGAAAGCCGGTTGCAATTCAGGAAGCTGTCACGGAGCCGCTCGGGGTAAAGACGGCTTCCGCCTTTCGCTGTTCAGCTCCGAGCCCATCGCAGACTATTACCGACTGACCCGCGAAATTCCCGGTCGACGCATCAACTTGGCCGTTCCCGAAGAAAGCCTCTTGCTGGAAAAGGCGACCGGTCGCGTGCCCCACACCGGTGGGAAACGGTTTGATGAAAACAGTGAATACTATCAAACACTGTTGCGGTGGCTGCGGGCAGGAGCTCCCGATGATAAAGGCCAAGTGCCGGCTGTAGTGGCCGTTGACTTGTACCCGCCCGAGGCCGTTCTGGACGGCGAAGGGACGACGCAACAACTGACCGTACTCGCCCACTATTCCGACGGCACGACTCGCGACGTCACCTCGCTGGCTTGGTTTACAACCAGCAACGATAACTCGGCCACGGTCGATGCGTCCGGCCGCGTCACGGCTCACGCGCGAGGCGAGGCGTTCGTGATGGCTCGGTTCGACACGCATACCGTCGGCTCTCACTTTATTGTTCTTCCAAAGGGCCTGAAGTTCACACCGCCGGACATCCCCGCCTTCAACTACATTGACACGCTCGTTCACAAGAAGCTCAACAAGCTGCGGATCATCCCGTCCGAACTTTGCTCGGACGAAGAATTCCTGCGGCGGTCGTATCTGGACATCATCGGCATGCTGCCGACGGTCGAGGAATATCACCGCTTCATGAGCAGCAAAGATCCGAAAAAACGCGAAAAACTGGTCGACGAGCTGCTGGGCCGCAAAGAGTTCGTCGAACTCTGGGTCATGAAGTGGGCCGAGCTGCTGCAGATCCGCACGACGTTGCAAATCAGCTACAAGCCCATGCTGCGCTATTACGAATGGCTGCAGGCCTGCATCGCCAACAACGTTCCCGTGGATCAAATGGTGCGGGAGTTGCTTTCGGCCAGCGGCGGAACCTTCTCTAATCCGGCCACAAACTATTACCAGATGGAACGCAATACGCTCAAAGTCGCTGAGAATGTCGCCCAGGTTTTCATGGGGATGCGTATTCAATGCGCTCAGTGCCACAATCATCCTTTCGACCGCTGGACCATGGACGACTACTACGGCTTCGCCGCCTTTTTTGCTCAGATCGGGCGCAAGCGAGCTGAAGACCCGCGCGAGCTGATTGTCTTCAATCGGGGCGGTGGCGAAGTGCGTCACCCCGTCGGCAACCGCGTCATGAAGCCGAAGTTTCTGGGCGGCGCGGTTCCGGACGTGAAAGGCAAAGATCGTCGAGCTGTCCTGGCCCAATGGCTCGCCTCGCCCGACAATCCCTATTTTGCCCGCAATCTGGCGAACATCGTCTGGGCTCACTTCTTCGGCCGTGGAATCATCGATCCCGTGGATGATGTACGCGTGAGTAATCCACCGGTCAACGAGGAACTGCTGAGCGAACTGGCCCGACGATTCACCGATTACCAATACGATTTCCGCAAACTGGTCCGCGACATCTGCACGTCGCGCACCTACCAGCTTTCCACTCAGACCAACGATACCAACGCCGGCGACAATGCGAATTTTTCACACGCCATGCTCCGGCGCATCCGGGCCGAAGTGCTCTTCGATGCGATCTCGCAAGTCACCCAAACCAAGAATAAGTTTCCCGGGCTGCCGCTGGGGGCACGGGCCGTCCAGATCGCCAATGGCAACACGAGCAATTACTTCCTTACCACCTTCGGCCGGGCGAAACGTGAAACAGTCTGCTCGTGCGAGGTCAAGACCGAACCGAACCTGTCGCAAGCGTTACACCTGATCAACGGCGAGACGGTCAACTCGAAAATCCGCCAAGGCGGGCTCATTCCGCGCCGGTTGAAAGAAGGGAAGAGTCCGGACGAGATCGTCACGGAGCTCTATATTGCCTGTCTGAGCCGCAAGCCGACGGAGACGGAGCGGCAAGCCATCCAGAAAGAATTGGCCGCCGACAAGAACACTCAGCGTGTTTTGGAAGACGTTTTCTGGGCGCTGCTGAATTCCCGCGAGTTCCTGTTCAATCACTAATCGCTCACTGACGCCGAGTTCCGAAACGGAGTAAGCCGATGGGCCTCATTTCTCCCGTGTCTTGTACGATCGTCGTTACGATGATTCTCGCTGCCTGGGCAGTGCACTCTCCTGCCGCCGAAAAACCGGCGAAGGCCGCTCCGCCGTCCGCCAAAAAACCCGCCGCGAAGAAGAAAATCACCTACGAAGAACACGTCAAACCGATTCTGCGCGAAAAGTGTTTTTCGTGCCACAACCCCGACAAGAAAAGTAACGACCTGGATCTGACCAGCTACGCGACGTTGATGGAAGGCGGCGCGTCGGGGGAAGTCATCGAACCGGGCAGCGCCGACGACAGCTACCTGTTCATGCTCGTCAGCCACGAAGACGAACCGTACATGCCGCCGGAATCGGACAAGCTCAGCGACGAGCTGTTGGCCGTGATCAAGGCTTGGATTGACGGCGGTGCGCTGGAGCATTCCGGCAGCAAAGCGGCGGCTCCGAAGAAGCCCGACGTCGCCCTGAGCCTTTCGGCCGCCCCGACGGAAAAGCCCACAGTGGTCGCCATGCCGAAAGACCTGCCCACGCAGCCCGTGGTCCGGACCGACCGTGCCACGGCCGTCACCGCACTGGCCACCAGTCCGTGGGCTCCCTTGGCCGCCGTGGCCGGCCAGAAACAGGTCTTCCTGTATCACACCGGCACGCTGCAACGGCTGGGTGTCTTGCCCTTTCCTGAAGGAGTCCCGCACGTGTTGCGGTTCAGCCGAAACGGTTCGCTGCTGCTGGCCGGAGGCGGACGCGGCGGTGCCAGTGGCCGGACGGTCGTTTGGGACGTCGCCACGGGCAAACGGCTTTTCGAAGTCGGCGACGAACTGGACGCCGTACTGGCGGCGGATATTTCCGCAGATCAAACCCTGATCGCGCTGGGAAGCCCGCTGCGTGTCGTCCGGGTCTATTCCACCGCGGACGGCACGCTGGCCTACCAGTTTCGCAAACACACCGACTGGATCTATGCCGTTGCCTTCAGCCCCGACGGCGTCTTGCTGGCCACGGCGGATCGCAACGGCGGACTGTACCT
>JAADHY010000517.1 GCA_013151585.1 Planctomycetota bacterium | reverse complement strand
TAATACCAGTTCAGCAACTGGTATCACTTTCTGTGGCTCTCCGGCGACGACGTACCTCAGTCGTTGGTCCACAACATGGACCGGGCCGAGTGGATTCTGCAGGAAGAAACGCCGACGTGGTGTTTCGGTCTGGGCGGCCGTTCCGCGTCGTTCGGTGAAGTTTTCGGCGACATGTTTGACCATCATACGGTCGTCTATGAGTATCCGAGCGGAGCACGTGTCTACGCGATGTGTCGCACTCAAGTCGGTTGCTATAACAACTCCGGCGATATCGTTGTGGGGACGAAAGGCACCTGCAACCTGGCCCGCTGCGAAATCAAAGGGCTGAAAGGCGAAACGCTGTGGAAGTACCCCGGTCCCCGTTGCAATCCGTACCAGTTGGAACAAAACGCGCTGTTCGATTCGATCCGTAAGGGCGAGCCGCTCAACAGCGGCTACCACATGGCCCATAGCACCATGATCACCGTGATGGGCCAGATCGCCTGCTACACGGGCAAGCGGACCGACTGGAAGAACGTTGTGAAGTCGGATTTGCAATTCGGCCCGCCGCCGGAGGAATCGAACTTTGACACGCCCCCGCCCACCGTGCCGGACGAGACGGGCAACTACCCGCTTCCCAAACCGGGCATCACCAAGTTGCTGTAGTTGCCTTGGCGACAAAGGCGCGAGCCAGCGTGCCCGGGGGAGACTCGTTGCTGGCTGCGCACGCTCCCACCCGAAATGGCGCCGACTATTTGGCTTCGAAAGCCGGCCGTGACGGTCGCCCGGCGGTTATGATGCGCGCCGGCTGAGACGTGGTTTTCTCGAAAGGCAGACCCATGACGACTGACGCTTCGGAACCGACCTTGCAGCCTTCTTCGCCAGAACCTGTTTTATCCGCTCACGGCTGGAATCTGATCAGACGGCCTTTTGTCAAAGCCTTGTTGCTGTGGTGGGGATTCCCTTACGTTTTTCAGGTCGTGTTCCTGTTGGGGTACGTCGGCTTCGCTGGGTTTGGATGGTTCCTGTCGGTGCCGGAAGGCACACCCGATAAGCTTTACGCGAAGACCAATATCGTGAATTTGTTGATTTGGGGCTTGTGGTGGCCGGTGATGGTCTGGGTGGCCGTACTTTTCGGACGCATTTGGTGCGCCATCTGCCCGCTCGAGTTGGTCTCCAACGGCGCCGAGCGGTTGGCTCGGCGGCTGGGAATCAAACAGCGGCCGCTGGGCCGGTGGTTACGGTCCGGAGCGCTGATCGTAGTCGGCTACGCCTTGATCCAGTTTCTGGTGGCGGGGATACATTTGCATCGCAGCCCGCACGCCACCTCGCTTTTCTTGTGGGTCTTGTTGGCGATCACAGTGGCAACGGGACTTGTTTTGCGCGACAGAGCCTTCTGTCGAGGCTTTTGCCCGGTGGGATTACTGTTGGGTACTTATGGCCGAGGATCGATGTTGGCCGTGCGGCCGAATTCGCCCTCCGTATGCGAGGCTTGCCAGACGAAAGATTGTGTGGCGGCCGCCAACCGCCACCGGCTGGACGCTCGCAGTTGCCCGAGTCTACTGAATCCGGCTCGACTGAATTCGAACGCGGACTGTCTGGTTTGCGGTCAGTGCTTCAAAGCGTGCCAGCCTCAGGACAACATGGGCCTTTACCTGCGGCCGCCGTTTTCTTGGACCGACGCGCGCGAGGCCGTGGCTTCGTGGCCGGTGACGCTGTTTGTCATGTTGGTGTCCGGTTTCGTGGCGTACGAACTCTGCTCGGAATGGACGGCGGCCAAGGCCGTTTTCTTATGGGTTCCCCAACAAGTCAACGACGTTTTAGGCCTGGGCGGTCATGCGGGTGGCTGGGTGACTGGCGCATGGCGGCTGGTGATCTTTCCATTGATTTTCTGGAGCCTGCTGGGTGCGGTCGTACAAGCAGCCGGCGGAGCGGCTTCGCTGCGGGAGGCCTGGCGCCGACTGGCGCTGCCGCTGGCGGTCGTTGTCTCGGCCGGCCACATGGCCAAAGGGTTGGCCAAGGTCACGTCTTGGGGCGGCTACTTGCCTTTGGCATGGAACGAGCCCGGTGGCGTCGAACATGCGCGGGCCATCGCGTCCGGTTCCCTGTCAGCCCCACCACACTTGTTGCCAATGATCGCCGTGTCGATGGCCTCCTGCGGACTCGTCGTAATCATGGGGGGATTCGCTCTGCGAGAAAGCCGCCTGGCCGACGCATCCACGCACCAAAGCCGAGTTATCCCCATCGCCGCCGTGACGCTGCTGTCCCTGTTCCTTGTCTCCGGCTGGGCTTTCCAGGGATGATCCCGGAGCGTTGCAACATTCGCTTTCATAGGGCCAGTTTCTGCTTTGCTGTGAATCGGGCGGAAGGTCAGCCGTGTGAGAGAACCGTTTTGTCCCAGCGTGCGCGGCGGCTCGATCACGCGTCGGTAGCCGACTCGGGGCGATTCGGGGGGATGGGCGATGGCCATCCTCCGAACTGGCGTCGGGGCGCGATCGTCCGACTGCTCCGCAGCCAGCCGCACCTGAAAGGGACGTCGAGAAGGGAGGCACCACAAAGGAGACATGGGGCAATCGCCGCAGTCGCCGAGGACTCAGCGATCAACTACCGCTTCGTCACAGCGAGAGCTAGGGATTGGACAAGCGAGCGGACAGCGTCAGCCGCGGGTGAAGCCGCCAGCCCGACGCCAACGCGCACGGCTCGTTACCGCACAATCAGGCTGTGACAAAGCACCGGTGCTCTGTCAAAGGGAAGAATTGGGATCATGCCTTCTTGTGGCGCGGGCGTCTCGCCCGCGAGCAGCAGCCGAGACGGGTGCACCACAACCAACTTCAACCCCAACTTTTCGCTGTGACGCAGCCCCCGCCCGGGATCTCGTGTTGACTTACCATTCGAGTTGTAAATCCTTCCCTCGCAGAGAACGCAGCGACCGAAAAGAGTATCCCCCTCCCAGCCAGAAGGTTCTCCCTGAGAGCGGACAGCCTTTTCGAATGCGGGAGAAGACACAGCACACCCGTGCGTAAGTCTCTTCTTGAACGCGTTCTGCGCTGGCACTGCGATCTTTGTCCCTCAGCGGGAGGATTCTTTTGGGCCAGACTTTCCCGTTTGAGCGTTCAAGTCCGCTACTGCGCGCTGCCAATCTCTCTGTGTTCCCTGCCCCTACTTCGCTGCAGGGGCGGTGCCAGGGTCTGGGATTCCCCCCTCAACAAACCAGCTCGCCAGAAACTCTTGCAGTGTGCCGGCGTAAGAGGCACGCTTGACGTTCATCCACGTGCGCTGATCGCCAACGGAATAGTAAACCAGAGTCTTGTTGCGCCACTCGATCAGATCGGGATCGGACGCGTCGATGCCCTCGTCCAGACAGTCGGCTGTCAGGACCGGATTGGTGGGGCTTTGCTCCCAACTGCGGAGGTCTTTGGATCGAGCGATGAAAACCTCGAAGAACCATCGTGGCGTACGCCGTTCGGTGTAGAGGACGTAGTAATAGCCGTCGGCGTAGCGGATGCAGGGGCAGGCGGTGTACCGATTGGTGCCCAGCAATGCGTCCGGACATAAGGTCCAGTTCTCGAGATCCTTGGAGCGCGCGAATTTGATCGTGAAAGCCGGAAATGCGCGGTCGCTCGATTCATACGCCATGACGAAACCGTCGGGTCCGGCGCAGACGGAGCAGTTGAATATGCGCTCGTGTGGTTTCTGGCGGATGACCACCTTCCTTTCCCAGTGCACCAGATCGCGGGATTTGAACAAAGTAACGTCGTTCCACGGCCCGTTGTTTGCCTCGAATCGGGAAGCAAAAGCATAGAATACACCGCCGTGGACAATGGCACTCGCTAGCCCATAACCTTTGGCGAAGCGAGCGAGCTGCCGATTCGTTTCGGCGTCCCGCAGCACTAGGTAGTGCTTTTCGGCCGGGCCCCCTCCGCTGGGGCGGATGCATTCGAGCAGGCAAAGGCGGCCTTTCCAGATGACCGGCTGAATCTCGCAAAGATCCCGTCGCACCAACCCTTCTTTCTTCAACGCAGGACGGCGGGACGGCAGCCGAGGTGGAAGAATGCTTTGAAAGACGTCGGTTGGCCAATGGGTCAACCGGTGAAAGCCCTGGGGGACCTGTTGTTGGAACTGCACGTACGCATTCACTGATCCGCGTGTGGTATACCGGATCGGGGTTGTGCTTTTCCCTTGTTTTCCTTTGCCCACGCCGAACACTTTGTAGCCCATCAGTGTGCAGTCTTCCAAGTCGACATGAAAGAGTTCGCCTTCGATCGTGCTGTGGATAATTCCCGTTGACGGTTTACCACGCGGTTGCGAAAAGTTGAGCGCGATCAGTCGGCAGTTTTTGAGCTTCACCCGCGAGTAGGTTCGGAAACCTGGGTTTCCTGATTTCAGCGCGTTGTCTGGTCCGACCAGTGTGCAGTCTTCGAAAAGGACATCCGGGCGGGGCGGCATCGTTTTGTTTTCGATGCGCACGTACGCCCCCGCCGCGTCGCCCCACCAATCCAAACACCAGAACCGACAGCGACGAAAGACAATAGGCTCGTCGGAGCGGGAGAGACAATTGGCCACTCCGCCACCGAAAGCACGTCCGATCCCGACGCAGTCTTCGACGACAACCGTGAACGGCCTCACCTGGTTGGTGCAGTCGAAAAACAACGCGCCGTCTCCACCGGTCGCGTAAAGCCCTCGGAGCACCCAGCGGTCCCAAGCTGCGGCGGAAAAGGTCGGGGCCGTATGAGCCTTGGACCAGCCTTGCTGCGTGGCACGGATCGTTCCCCACCAGTCAAAACTCTTGAAACCGCGGGCGGGATCACTGGAATCGATCACCACCCAGCCGCTCGTGCCCGACCCGTATCGGCCATCGACATCGCCGATCAGTTGGTTGTAAGCCCGAAGCGCACCGCGGTGGGCCGGG
>JAADHY010000717.1 GCA_013151585.1 Planctomycetota bacterium | reverse complement strand
ACCGATCCAATACCGACCCGACGGACCGAACGGGCCCTTCGTAGGCGGCGAGCGACAAGACCGCCAATGGCTTTGGGAGCAGAGCGTGAAGCCTTGGCTGGACCTGAAGCGGCGTGGAGTCGGCGTGATGGTCGGGGAGTTCGGGGCCTACAACAAGACGCCCCACGACGTCACGCTCCGCTGGATGGAAGACTGCTTGGCGAACTGGGAGAAAGCCGGTTTTGGATGGGCGCTGTGGAACTTCCGCGGCAGCTTCGGCATCCTCGACAGTAACCGCTCCGACGTCCACTACGAAGACTTCGAAGGCCACAAGTTGGACCGCAAGATGCTGGAGTTGCTTCAGCGGTACTGATTTCCGTCGGACTTGGCAGCGGTCTCGAACTCTCCGACGGATCGAGCGTCTCGACCTCCGGAAGAAGTGGATTTCATCTTGCCCCAAACGGGGATTTCCGATACATCTACGCTCCCATCTCGTTGAACCGTCTCGGCGACCAGCCCGGTTTTTCCCGGATCGCGGCGGAAAGACCGTTCCGTGAGAGAAGCGTCAATGCCGCGATTTTGTGGCGATTGTCCGCACGGAAAACCGGCTGGGTCCGCAATCAGACTTTCCCTCTCCTACGATTCCTCTCCGACCAAGAGAAGGCAAACACGATGAGCGATGTCATCGGCGGCGGGAACGGCCGGGGGCCGGCAAGGCGTGTTCTGGCTGAGCCGGCCGACTCGGTTCGGCAGAAGGCCCGCTGGCGTCCGAGCGTGCTTTGGGTCGGCCTGCTCGCGGGTGTGCTGGCCGGAAGCGGCTGTCAAAGTTTGAGTCTGCGGCCGGTCGTCCGTGGCCAGTCGCCGGACGTCCCCGCCGAAGAGCCTTTCGGAGCCGCCGAGACCTCGAAAGATTTCCCCGTGAATGAGCCGATCGTGGATATCGTCATCGAGGGCAACGAGGTCATCGAAACGCCCCGCATCCTCCAGCAGATCAAGACCCAGATCGGCCGAGTCGCCACCGAACAACAAATCCGCGAAGACCTGAAACGACTTTACAACACCCACTGGTTTTTCAGCGTCGAGCCGATCTACCGGCGGACGGACAAGGGGTTGGTGCTTGTCTTCCGGGTCGTCGAACGTCCGATGGTCGAGCGGGTGGAGTACCGTGGCAACAAGGCCCTATCCACAGAAAAACTGGAAAAAATCACGGAACTGAAACCGGGCGATTCGCTCGATATCAGCCTCAATCGTCAGCTTGCCCGCCGCATCGAGGAGGAATACCACAAGAAAGGCTATCCCTACGCGAAGGTTACGCTGTTGAAAGGCGGCTCACGTAGTGATCGTGAGGTCATCTTTCAAATCGACGAAGGCCAGAAACTGACCGTCACCAAAATCAAGTTCACGGGCAACGAGTGTCGGTGGGCCTTTGACCGTTTGCTCGCCACAAAACTGCGGACCAAGAAAGCTCTGCCCGGCGGCATCACGCTCTTGGGCGGCAAGTTCGACCCCGCCACCATCCCGGACGATATCGAATCCTTGAAACAGTATTACCATGACTTGGGCTATTTCGATGTCAAAATCGAGCACCGAGTGACCATCACCGAAGAGAAATTGAATCCGCTCCGTCGCGGCGAAGGCAACGTCACGATCGAATACATCATCGAAGAAGGTCCCCGGTACAAAATCGGAAACGTGGTCTTTCAGGGCAACCATATTTTCTCCGACGCGGAACTGGCTCAGGACATGAAGTTGACGCCGGGCGAGTACTTCAGCAGCCGGGCGCTGAACCAGGATGTCCAACGCATCAAGGACCTGTACGATTCACGCGGCCGTCTGTTTGCCGTTATTGATGCCGTACCGCGGTTTTTGGAGGAACCGGGCGTCGTGGACCTGGTCTACAAAATCGACGAGGACCGTGTTTACACGATCCGCCGGATCAACGTACACATCCAAGGCGATAACCCGCACACCAAGGAAACCGTGGTGCTGAACCGCATTCTGACTCATCCCGGCGACCTGGCCAGTGCAAAGCTGATCCAACGGAGCAAGCGACGGCTGGAGGGGGTGATCTTTGAGCGTGGTCCGGGGGCCGGGCCGCGAGTCCAAGTTTCCAAGGTACCGGACAAGGAACCGCCTTTCACGGAATCGGTCGCTACTCGCGGACAAAGCGAACCCCTACCGCTTCCCCAACCGCCGAACCCGATCTTCGAAAACAACCCCTACGGTGATCCGTTTGCGCGAGCCCTCAGCCAACCGCCGGGCCAGATCGACCTCGATTACTACGTCACCGAAGCCCGCACCGGGCGGCTCATGTTCGGAGCCGGCGTCAACAGTGACGCAGGCATCGTCGGATCCATCATCCTCGAAGAGAACAACTTCGACCTGTTCCGCCCGCCCCGCAGTTGGGAGGACATCTTAAACGGCACGGCATGGCGCGGAGCCGGCCAGCGGTTCCGCTTGGAGGCCATTCCGGGAGACATCGTCAGCCGCTATTTGGTCAGCTTTTCCGATCCGTACTTCTTGAACACGGACTTCAGCTTCGGCGTCAGCGGATTCTACTTCAACCGTTTTTACCCGGATTGGGACGAAACCCGACTGGGAGGTCGCGTCAGTTTAGGCTACCAAATCACAAACGAATGGTCGGTCATGGCCTCGGTGCGTTTGGAGTCGGTCGATCTGCAGAATCCGGACGCCCCGACGCCTCAAATCTTGCTGGACGCCGTCGGCAGCAACGCCTTTTATTCCGGACGATTCAGTGTGGCACACGATACGCGGGACGCTCCGTTCTTACCTGCCGAAGGACATTTCATCCAGGCGAGCTTTGAACAGGCCTTCGGTGATTACGTCTACCCGCGCTTCGAAACCGAGGCGCGGCAGTACTTCACCGTTTACAGTCGGCCCGACGGAAGTGGACGGCACATCTTGAGCCTTGGCTCGCGCATGGGTTGGTCTGATGTGGATACGCCCATCTTTGAACGCTTCTTCGCTGGCGGTTTTCAGTCGTTCCGTGGCTTCGAATTCCGCGGTGTCGGACCAGTTCCTAATACCCCGGTCGGCACGGACGTACGGGTCGGGGGCCGGTGGCTGTTCACGGGCAGTGTCCAATACCTGCTGCCAGTCACTGCGGACGAAGTCGTGTCGGTGGTCTTCTTCAGCGACTTTGGCACCGTGGCCGAACGGGTCAGCTTCAACGATTTCCGCGTGAGCGTGGGGGCGGGCTTGCGCTTGACGATTCCCGCCATGGGGCCGGCACCGATCGCTCTGGACTGGGCCTTTCCGATCGCCAAGGCTGAGACCGACGACGAGCAAATCTTTAGCTTCTACGTCGGTCTGTTCCGATAGGCCCTGTCGCTGCAGCCCATCTCACTCCACCGGCGATTTCGGAACGCTTGCCGACGGCCCATCCTTCCCTCGTTGCGGCATGCGCGGCAGCCGCTGGCTCGGAGCGAAAAGCGCCGTTCTGCAGAGTTGTCTGGGGACGGGTTTTGCTGTAAGTTCAACTCCGACATGAGTCGCGGTGTTTTTTATCAGGAGGACGACATGGGCGAGTCAGCGCGAAAGGGAGGCTCCGTCCGATGGGGCGTGATCGGCTTGGGTTTTTTTGGCGAAGTGCACGCCGAGACGCTGGCGAACATGCCGGAAGTGGAATTGACCGCGTTGTGCACGCGCCGGCCGGACCGCTTGGCCGAGGTTGCGGATCGGTTCGGTGTCGAGCGTCGCTACACGGACTACCGGCAATTGCTGGCTGACCCCGACGTGGATGCCGTCAGCATCACGACCCATGTTTACGATCACTGCCAAGTGACGATCGATGCTCTGAGAGCGGGCAAACACGTTTTGTTGGAAAAGCCGATGGCCGAGACCGTGGCCGAGTGCGATCAGATTCTGCAAGCTGTGACCGAGGCTTCTGGGATGTTCATGGTCGGCCACATTTGTCGGTTTGACCCGCGGGTCGTTCTGGCCAAACGGGCGATCGACGAAGGACGCATCGGCCAGATCATTTCGATGCACGCGCGCCGAAACTTGTCGAAGGTCATCGGCGATATGGTCCTCGACAAGATCTCGGCGCTGTTGGGGGACGGCATCCACGATGCCGACCTGATGTTGTGGTTCTCTGGGGCCAAACCGATCAGCGTTTATGCGCAAGAGGTGCACCCTGGAAAACGGAAACACCCCGACGTGGGTTGGGCCATGTTCCGGCTGGAGAACGGTGCTGTGGGCGTGGTCGAGTCGGTCTGGCATTTGCCGGAAACGACGCCTTATCAGATCGACGCGCGGATGGAAGTGATCGGCACCGAAGGGGCATTGTACATCAATTGCGGTGAAGCCGGCGTCGAGATCCACGACGCCGACGGCGTTCGCCTGCCTGACACGCTCTATTGGCCCAAGATGTTTGGCGGACGTTTCGGCATCCTTCAGGAGGAACTGCGATATTTCGCACGCTGTGTGGCTACCGGTCAGCGACCGGACTGGATTACCCCGCAGGAATCTCGCGACGTCGTGGCGTTGATCGCGGCGGCGATCGAGTCGGCGCAAACGGGCCAGGTGGTCCGACTCGGTGCGGCCGAGGCATCCTAGCATCGACCGTGGTTTCGCTGTTCGAGTTTGTTCAACAAGCACGAGGAACGTTCGAAGTCACGGAATCGTGGCCACCAGGCGATGCGCATCCCGCGCTCCGAAGAGGCAACCGCTTCAACCAAGCCTGTTTCGGAGAAAACAGCGGTCGCCTGGGAAGGGCCACGGCCGTCCAAACTCGAGCGTGCTTACGGTCCGGCGGAACTGACGATTGGGAGGGAACAGCATGAGTGATCTCAACAGAATCCTTGTGACCGGTGCCAGCGGCAAATTGGGGGGTCCGCTTTGCGAAGCCCTGGTCGCGCACGGGTACGAAGTGACGGCCCTGCGGCACCGACGGTCGATGTTACCGGGGTCCAGGAAGTCCAGGTGAGTTTGGGCGATGCCGATGCGATTGAATCGGTTGTGGCCGAAGCCGACGCGGTCATCCATCTAGCGACCTGCAAGGAAGACCGCGACGGAGTGATCGAGGTTAGCTTTCGCGGCACGTTTAACCTGCTGGAAGCCGCCGCTCGCAGCGACCGGCTTCGGCGCTTCCTCTTGGCCAGCGGTGATTGTGTCAACGGCATCTATTTCAACCGGCAGCCGGTCCCGATCGACGAAGACATCCCCATGGCCGCCTACCCCGGTTACTATCCGCTGTCGAAAGTCATCGAGGAGACGATGGCTCGTCAGTATTTCGTCCAGCAAGGGGTCCCGACGGTGACGTTGCGGATGTCCTGGATTCATACGGAAGATGACATCCTCAATCATCTGACGGTGGCTGGCGAACAGTTCGGCGTACCGGTTTGGTCTGAGTTGATGAACGATGACCAGAAGGCGCGGATGGAAGCCGGGCAAGACGCCGCCGTCGCGCTGCGCCACCCGGACGGCAAGCCGATGCGCCGTCACATTGTGGCCGTTGAGGATTGCGTGCAAGCGTTCTTGCGAGCACTGACGACCCCCGACATTGAAGGCGAAACGTTCATGATCGCCATGAACGATCCGTTCGACTATGTTGAGACGGCCGCGTACGTGGGCGAGCGGCTGGGGATTGATGTGATCGAGCTGGTCGATCCGGTGGGCCAAGATTTTTGCATTGATGTGACCAAAGCCAAGTATGTGTTAGGCTATCGCCCCGAAGTGGACATTTTCAGGTTGGTGGATCGGGCGATTGAGTTTCGTCGCTCTGGCCGTCCGCGTCGGCAGCGATCGGGATATGTGGGTTGAGGACTGACCATCGGCGAACGGGAGACGTCCGCTCGCCCGCTTTTGGCTGGAAGCGGGCTCATCACCCTTTCCGATGTCGGTGGCCTCATGGCCGCCATTCGCCGTGAGACTTTCGCCGCAGAAGGACAGGAGTTCTGCCATGGCCGATTTGAAAGACAAAGTGATTCTCGTGACCGGCGGCACGTCCGGAATCGGGCTGGCCTGCTGCCAGCTCTTTGCTCGTTCCGGCGCCAAAGTTGTCGCCATGTCGATCCAAGAGGACGAGGGCAAAGCGCTGGCCGAACAAATGGCCGCCGAAGGGCATGAGTGTTTGTTTCACCTCGGTGACGTCAGCCGTGAAGAAGACGTCCAGGCCGCGGTGGATATGGCCGTCGAACGATTCGGGCGGCTGGACGTGGCTCATGCCAATGCGGGCGTCCTTCGCAGCCAGAAGATCACCGACTTGACGCTCGAGGATTTCCGGCTGCTCATGGATGTTAACCTCCTGGGCGCCATTTGGGTGGCCAAGCACGCCATTCCAGTCATGCGCGAACACGGCGGCGGGGTCATCTGTTTCACGACGTCGGTTGCAGCAGACATCGGTTTCCCCGAGCACGCGGTGTACTGCGCGTCGAAGGCCGCGTTGGTGGCGCTGATGCGTTCTCTGGTGACGGATCACAGCCCCGAGGGTATCCGCTTTGTGGCCGTCAGTCCTGGTACGATCGACACGCCCATGCTGGCCGCTTCCTGCGAGGCTTGGGACCGACCCAAGGAGGAAATCTATGCCGAGGTCGCCGAAAGAATCCCCGTGCGGCGAATGGGAGAGCCGATCGATGTAGCTCGGGCCGTGGCGTTCCTGGTTAGTGATGAGGCGGACTTCATCAGCGGCGCCGTCTTGCCGCTCGAAGGAGGCACCTTGGCGCTGCCACCGTGGTAGACCGCTCCAGCCGACGGCGAACGT
>JAADHY010000051.1 GCA_013151585.1 Planctomycetota bacterium | reverse complement strand
GGTGCGGGGTTCATCGTCTCCGGATATTGTCCGGGGACGTCATTGGTCTCCGCCGCTTCGGGGAACATCGATGGCATGCTCACGTTCTTGGGAGTCATCGTTGGATCGGTGCTGTTTGGTGAAATGTACCCGTGGGTCGCGAAGTTCTACCTGAGCGGTCACATGGGGCAGGTGTTCCTGTATGAGTTACTGGGGGTCCCGCCGGCGGTGGTGGCGCTGGGCGTGGCGGTCATGGCGGCCGGCTGCTTTCTCGGCGCCGAGTGGGTCGAGCGTTGGGCAACCCGGACGATTCTCGGCCGCACTGGCGGGCCGGATTGCCCGGCTGCTCCGCGCCGCATCGCCTTCGGATACTTTGCCGCGGCAGCGGCCCTGGGCATCGCCTTTCTGCTGCTCCCGGTGCGCGTGGGTCAGGCGAAAACGGACGGAAAGCGAATCGAGTCGATCGATGTGATCACGCTGGCCCATCGCGTGATCGAAGAGCCGTGGCGGCTGCGCATCATCGATGTGCGAGACGAACAAGCGTTCTTGAAACAGCGGATTCCCGGCTCCGAGCATAGCAGATTGGAACAGCTCGGCGAGATCGGCTTGCAGTACAGCAAAGGAATTCGAGATTTGGTTTTGGTGGGAGCCGGCGATTTAGCCGAAGAGCGTTTGCCGGACGTCGTTCGGCTCTATCCCGGGCGTATCTTCCTTCTGAAAGGGGGCTTCGAGGCGTGGCGCCGGTTCGCTCTGACGCCACCTCCACCGTTGAAAGCCGATGCCTCGGAGCAAGAGCGGCAAGCCTACCAGTTTCGAGCGGGCTTGCACGCCGCTCTGACCGGTGCTCCCGCGCCTCCGCCCCCGAAAAACTCGGTCAAGTTCAAAGCCCCGCCGAAACGAAAAGGCGGCGGCTGTAGCTGATGCGGACAACCCCGGTCGGGCACACCACGCCTGTTCGTTCCGAAAGGGAAGGATGGTGACTCATGATCGAGATCGACATCAACCGACACAGCCACCTGATCGATCCGCACCTGCACATCTGGGGCTGGCAGATCCCAGTCTATCTGTTCCTGGGCGGCCTGGTCGCCGGGTTGATGGTTCTCTCGGCACTGCAGACTCTGCAATGGCGGACGGAAGAGCGATCACGGTGGTCCCGGTGGATGGCTTTCGTGGCTCCGGCGCTGCTTTCCGTTGGCATGCTCGCGCTGTTGCTCGATTTGGAGTACAAAGCGCATGTGTGGCGGTTTTACACGGCTTTCCGGGCCACTTCGCCCATGTCGTGGGGATCGTGGATTCTGCTGTTGATCTATCCGGCGACGATCGGCCTGGGTCTGGCCTCGCTGACCCACGATGAAACGGATCGTTTGGCGAGCGTCGCGATCGTACGTTTGCTGCGGCTGACAACCGCTGTGCGGCGATTGGCCGATGCGTGTCGGAAAGGAATCCGGAGGCTGGTCTGGGCGAACTTGCTGCTGGGAATCGGTCTGGGCACGTACACGGGCATTTTGCTTGGAGCTTTCGGAGCCCGACCGCTGTGGGCGGCTTCGGTGCTCGGGCCTTTGTTCTTCGTATCGGGGCTTTCCACCGGCGCAGCTCTAATGATGCTTTTCCCGATCAGCGAACGAGAATACCGAATGGTGCAGCGGTGGGACGTCGGAGCGATCTTGGTTGAAATGATGCTGATCGGGCTGCTGTTCCTTGACCTGTTGACCACGGGCGGAGAAGCTGGCCGCGAGGCGGCTCGCCTGTTTCTGGGAGGCCCGTACACAGCGGCGTTTTGGGCGATCGTCGTCCTGAGCGGCTTGGTTGTCCCGTTGGGATTGGAGCTGTTGGAGATGAGCAAGAATCGCCGTCCGCTCTGGTTGACGCCCACGTTGATCCTGATCGCCGGCTTCACGCTTCGCTGGGTTCTGGTCTACGCCGGTCAGGCCTGAGCCCGCCGAGGCTGTGGCCCGAGTCCCTCATCCCGGAGCGAAAGAACGCTAATTGGCGGCAAGCCAGAGCGGCTCTTTGCGTGAATCGCCGACGACGCAGGCAATCGCGATCGATCGTCGCAAAGTGGATCTGACTTCAATCGTCCAGTCGGCGCCATGTGTCCCAACGCCGTCGTGTTTCGCCCGGATCGTATTGGCATGTGACGACAAACAGGTCGTCGTCTCGCAGCCGCTTGGGTGGAATTGCGATTTGGATGTACGTGCAGCCGCGAGCGACCCAAGTGATGAAACCGTCCACCTCCGATTGCTTCACCCGGAAGCCGTTCAAACGCAGGTCGATCACGCGCGCTCGCTGGTACGGCAAACGCAGCCGCAGGCACAAACCGTGTCGGATGGACGGCGGAGTCGCTGGCTTCGACATCCCATGCCGGCCCGCTTGGTCACTGGTCGCGTCCGCACGCCGCTGCAGCAAGAACCACGGTTTTGGATGGTTCTGTCCGGCTGGCCAACCGGCAGTGAAACGGGCGATCGCCTCGCCGTCGATCCGCGGATGCTTTCGCAAACGCGCAACGACAGCCTCGAGGGTGGGATCGGACAAATAATGCCGATCTGCGGCCGCACTTGTCGCCAGCACGCAAACAGCTTTGCCCTCGACGGCCGGATCAAGTGTGCCGAAGGTGAATTCATCCAGCCGATTCCACAGCTCGACGCGGCTGCGGCGTCGCTCAGCGGCCGTGCGGCCGTACGCGGTGAGCGCAGCGTGCGTGTTGCTCAGGATCACCCGAGTGGGATATCCCGGATAGTACTCGCCCGGCCACCGCTCGTTGCCGATCTGCAGCAGCCGCTTGTGGCGAAGCACTCCGCTCTGCTCCCACGCGACTTCCGACGCCGAAATGATCGAGTGGAAATGATAGTAGGCGTAAGTCGCCGCGTAGAACCGCGGCTGCCCCGGCCAGCATCGACGTGCCATGTTCGCCAGGCCCGGGCCGTAGAAAACACGTTCGGCGTCTGATTCTCCCAAGTCGGACGGAAATCCCTCGGCCAACGCCGCGGCATCCATTTGGCGGATGATATCGCGGTGGTAAGGGCGCAGCGCGATGTTCGAGTACGACGTGCCCGAACTCTCAAACATGATGTACCGCTCAAACTCGAGGTTCGTGCCGTGAATGTCCGCGTGCAGCTCCGGCTGAAGCCGGTCCATCACCCGCTGCACGTACACAGCCTCCGGTACTTTGTCCGGGTTCAACGGTCCCTTAGCCGACCAGGGGCCGTACAGCGGACTAACCTCACCCTTCACATACCGGTCCGGGTCCGGGACGGGCAAACAGACGACCATCTGGTGCCGCAAGATCTCGCGGGCCTGCCGGTCGCCCGAAACCAGCCATTCGATGATTGCCATGACCGTCGTGGTCGCCGACCGTTCCAGGCCCGAATGCAGGGCTGTGATCAGGGCGTGTTCTTTGTTTTCGTCGTCGGTCGCAGGATCGGTGAGCGTGACGGCATAGACCGGCCGGCCTTCGCGCGATCGGCCGAGCAGCTCCAGCTTTATCGTTCTCGGATGCTGCCGCGCCCAAAGCCGCAGCACAGCTTCCAGCTTTTCATACGGCGGCCAAACCGGCGGACCAGCCCAGCCAGTGGCCGACGTCGGATTGCGTGACGCGCGATCCGCGGGGGAGGCGCCTTCTGGCCCGACAGCCGCTTCCTGCGCTGCGATTCTCGCCGGCCCCGTGGCGCGGCGATGCTTTTCCGCCGCGAGACAAGTCGTCCGAGAAACAATGACGATGAAGGTCGCCGCCACGACCACCTGAAAGCACAATCTTTCCAAACTTTTCATGGCACATCGCTCCGCTGACAGCCGCGCACTGCAAAGGTTTGTTCCGGCGAGCGGCTGGGCTGTACTACCTGCTGTCGTGCATTCCTTCGGCTTGCCGTTAAACGACGACATTTGCAACCGGCGACGGCATATTCCGCAAGACGTTTTAGCACTTGTTAACGCTTGGCGCGGGTCTCTGACCCCGCCGAAACCGGCGACCGCAGGTCTCCCGAGCCGCTTCTGCTCGCGGGTTTTATTCCGCAAAACGCTTCAGCATTTCCCCATATCGGCAATTGCCTTCTTCGAGGGCTTTCTCAAACTCTTCCTTCCGTTCTCCATCACGAACCGGAGAAATGATCAACACCTGCCCGTCCGTAGAAAACTCCAACGGCGTATCCGCGTCGATCTTCAACAGCTCCAGAATAGGGCGGTCAATCACAAAAGCCAGACTGTTGCCATGTTTTGTCAGCCGTTTGATCATCTTGCCGTCCCCCTGATAGACACACGGCGTCAATACGATGTATCACCAAGTGACGTTCCGGTCAATTGGCCGGCGCGCAAGGCATGCGACGAATTCCCCGCGTTCCGCGGCTCCTGGCTGGGAACAAGAGGCGCCGTGCGGCCCATCGGCGTCGACAGACTGTCCATGTTCGGATATCGTTGAGAGGACCTCGAAAGCCGTGCTGTCATCGAGGAGCGAAGCGATGGATAGAAGGCAATTCTTGAGCGTGGGGGCGGGGTTATCCCTGGTCGGAACGGCCGGCGCGAAAGCTGTGAGCGGAAAAGCATCGGCGGCGACTGCGAAGGCGTCGCCGGGGCGGGAAGATACGCCGGCTTTTTTCACTGACACGGCCGACGATCACCGCCGACGTCTGGAAAACATCCGCTTTGCCAATCTGCGGATTCGCCGGTGCCTGCGGCGGCACTTGATCACCGACTACTTGCCCGGGCAATGTGTTTACAACTTGGGCGAGTATCCGTGTCGCAAACCGTGGGACCCCGACGAGTGGGACGAACAGGAACTGGATCGGTTGCGCGACCACGGCATTCGGCTAATCCACCTCCACGAGGAATGGAACGATTCCCAGCGACTTTTTGGCGGTCACAAGTTCGCGCCGCTGAATCCCACCGGGTTTCGCCGGTTTCTCGACCGACATGGCGCACCGTCGTGGGATGAAAGTCATCGTCTATTTCTCCAGCGGCTATTTCGAACAGACCGATCCCGACTTCCGGCCGGAATGGACCAGAAAGGACGACCGGCCGCTGCGGGAAATCTATTTCCGGTACGCCCATTGTTCGCCGGCCAGTCCCGGTTGGCGGGCTTACTACTTGCGTCATCTGGTGCGGTTTCTGGATGAATATCCCGTCGATGGGATTTACAACGATCTCGGTTACCGCCAGCCGCCGTCGCTGGATGGCGAGCCGAGTGGCGATCTGGTGCTGGCGTTTCGCGAAGACCGGGAACACGACGGAGCTTTGGCGGATCTTC
>JAADHY010000053.1 GCA_013151585.1 Planctomycetota bacterium | reverse complement strand
CGGACACGCGGAACCTGGTTCTAATCACATGTGTACAATCCGCCTTCCTGGACGTGATGCGACGAAACATCCGCGATGCAGACTACGACCGGATGGGCGAATTCGCCATCGAGACCTTACCTCCCCTGCCCTGGCCGCTGGCGAAAAAGCTGCTTACCGCGCGCCTCGACAGTATCCCCGAACTGCAGCGAATGCGGGAAGGACAGCCCGAGCTATGGCCGCTTCAGGAAAAGCCTCTGGAAGAGATGGTCGGCGCCATGGGGCTGTCGGCCAGACGGCTGATCGAGGCGGCTGCCGTTCAATTCGCACAGACTCAGTCCGGCGAGGCTCCGGAACGGGTGCCCTTGAATCATTTCCTGCAGAACACCTTTAGCCGCCTTTTCGAGGAGGGAGAGGAGTTGAGCCGGGGCGAAATCGAGGACGCGATCGCTCAAGGACTACCGCTGCTGGCCACGGTCCTTGCGCCGGATTGGCACTTGGGCAACGCGGCCGGCTTGCGCGACATCGACTTGCGATTGGAGCAGAAAGACCGGCAGATCGACATCTCGATTTGTATGCACGAAAACATGATCGGGCTGGCTGCCCGACTGCGTCGGCTGGTGGCTCGGTGGAGAGGCAGTGGGCAAAGTCGGTTGATCTTGATTCGGCCTCCGGAAATGCCCATTCCGAAAACAGCGAAAAAAACGCAGGAACGGCTCAAGACTTTGACGGAGCGCGGTGCTGCGTTGATTCATCCGAGCGGCGAAGTCGTGGCCGCGCTGGACGCCCTCCGGAAACTCCTCTCGGACGCGAAAGCCGGCGACCTTTCCCACAACGGCGAAACCGTCTCACCCGAGACCGTCCAGGAGTGGCTGCAGCAGAATCTTCCGTCGCCCGTGGAGGACTTCGCAACGGCGATCTTGACCGGGGATCAGTTGGATTCGAAAAACCGCCTGGTTCTGGGCGAGCTGCTGGAGCTGTTGAGTCGTGAGCATGTTGTATCAGCCGACGAAGCGGCGCGAAAGCTGGGAATCAGCTTGGACGAACTATGGCAGACCGCACAAACACACCCAGATTTGGTCGGGACGCTGTCGGGGCCTCCCGCCGTGCTTTTTCAAGCCGTCGCTTCTCGCGCCAGGACCAACGAGTAATCTGACGACAAGTCGAAAATCCGAGCCCCAACGCGCGGGCGCGCGTTCGGGGGCCCCGCGGCCGAGCAATTGAGACTCCCAAAAACTAAATGGCGGGGAAACAGATATGCCGGTTCGTCTGTCTGTACGACAAGTTCGCGAAGCGATCTGGTTGAGGCAGGGCACCACGGAGCGAGCCGGCGCAGGCCGGCGCACGTTGCCACTGCTGGGTGAGCTCTTTCACGAAACGTTCCGATGGCTGGTCGGCGCCGACGCCCTGCCGGCCGAGTCGCTCAGCCAGCGGCCGAACGGGGATACGCGAGACATGGCGGACACATTGGTCGAACTCGCCTATCGTCGGGTCATCGGCCCGAAGCTTTCTAACTATCGGCGAGCTCTCGACGAGCAAACGACCGAAGTCCTGGATTTCTGGGCGGCGGTACGCAATCTCTGCCAGTGGTTGGCCGAGCTTCTGGAGACGCTGCGTAGTCATTCCGGAGACGACCCGTCTTCGCTGCGCCAACGCATGCAACAACTCGCCGCGATCGAGATGCGGTTGACCTGGGAAATCGCTCAACCCGAATGGCGCGATTCGGTGGTGGTCGAAGGGATTGCGGACGCCGTGCTCCAAGTGCCGGGAACGGGCCGATGGTGCGTAATCGAGCTGAAACTGGGACAAACTTCGCCCGAGGCCGATCTGGCCCAAGCGTGCCTCTACCACGCTATGCTACAGGCGGCGGAATGGATCGAGACGCCTGCCGCTGAGACAGACTCCCCGGCAAAGGAAGGACGACATGGCCTTGGTCAAACCGGCACGCTGGCCTTGGTGAGTTTCACGCCGAAGAGACAGGAACACCTGATCGCTGCAGAGGGGTTGGCGGCCGCCCAGAAAACCTTGACGGACTTGATCGGCCGGCTGGCGGGCGTGATTCCAAAAGAACGCCTTTACTGGGCAGCCGACGGTACGCTGGTCTCACCGACGGACTCTCCGAGGGAGTCAGCCGGCCGGGCCGGATCAGTGACTGAGCCACCCCTTCGCGTGGCTCAATCGTGCGAAGCGTACCAGGACCTGGGACGTCGCCTCATCGAAGCGCTTCGCGAGCATGGTCTGTCGGTCGAGTTGCACGGCGATCCCATCGTCGGACCGACCTTCCTTCGCTTTGCCTTGCGACCAGGACGCGGCGTGCGTGTGCGACAGATCGAGCAGCGGGCCAGCGAGATCCAGCTCCGACTGGGATTGGACGTTGCCCCTTTCCTATCCGTGGGCGAAGGCGACGTGTTGGTGGACCTTCCACGTCCGGACCGGCAGACGGTCGTTTTGGCGGACGTACGGAACCAACTGCCTGAGCCGGCCCCCGTCCAGGGTTGCTCCAAACTGCTTTTGGGCGTCGATTTGAACGGCCAGCTTCGATTCGGGGATTTGTCCGAGCCCGAAAACGCTCATTTCCTCGTAGCCGGAACCACCGGCAGCGGCAAGACCGAGTGGCTGCGCACGGCCATCGCCAGCCTTATGCTCACTAACACTCGGGAAACACTGCAACTGCTTCTGATCGATCCGAAACGGAACGGCTTCCCGTTCTTGAAGGACTCGCCGTTCTTGTGGAGGCCGATCGTCTACTTGGACGAACAGGATCCGGTCGAGGTGTTGGAAGAACTGGCCCAAGAGATGGAACGGCGATACCGGAGGATGGGCGGAGCGGACTCGCTGGCCGAACATGTACGGAAGGAGGGCACCCCGCTGCCGCGCATCGCTTGCTTTTGTGATGAGTTTGCGGACTTGGTCACCGTCGATGCGAAACAGCGGAAAGCGGTTGAGCAAGTCATCTGCCGACTGGGCCAAAAAGCCCGCGCGGCCGGCATTCACTTGATCCTGGCGACGCAGCAGCCGAGCCGGCAAGTGGTGACCGGGGCGCTCAAGACGAATCTGCCAGCCCGCGTCGCTCTGCGCACGACCCAGGCGATTGAATCGCGCATGCTGCTGGATGAAGGCGGCGCCGAACGCTTGCTCGGTCTGGGGGACTTGCTTTTCAAAGACATCGGCCGCCCTCGCCGGCTACAAGGCGTGTACCTCCCGGAACACGAACGAAGCAGTCTGTGCGGTCTCGCATGAGAGCAAGACTCAGAACGCGTCTGTTCAGAGATAACGTTCTCCCAGTACTCGCAGAGCACGCAGACACACTGCTTCCCGCCCGTCTGCGAACTGTCTTGGAAACTTTGGAACTAACGACTTCGCGACGATGACCGCCCGGAGGCCTCCGTCGGCGGCAATCATCATCCGGCCTACGGGGAGGGTGGGACCGGCGCAGCGCGGGCCCACCGTTCCGCCGTTGAAAGCGAAGAGCCCAAGAGCCAAGAGCGGGCAGCTCTTCTACCCGCGATGGCTCATTTTCAGCCGCCGGAGCATAGCCGTTTTGTCAGTAGGACGTCCGCCGTCTTCCTCCTGGCTCCTGACTCCTTTTCTGCCTTCTACCTTCTGCCTTCTTGCAGCCATTCCGCTCGAGGCGAGCTCGTAAGGTGGGCCGGTGCTCGCTACGCGAGCTTGTTCCACTCTACAAATGCTCGCTGGGATGGTCAGGATCCGTGTGGGGCCTCGGAGATGTGCGATCGCAACCGTATCCGCTCAATACAGCACGGTGGCCAGTTTGCGGCGGTAAGTGCTTGTCAAATCCGATTGGGCGCCCAAGGTGTCGAAGATGCGCAGCATCGTTTGTTTGGCCTCGACGCCAGCGCCTTCCTTGTCCTGTTCGATCACTCGCAAGCAGATGTCGAGCGCTTCCTGGTGGCGGCCCGCCCCGGCCAGAGCCTCGGCCAACTTGATTTGCAACTCCAGGTTGTTCGGGTCGGCCTCAACCGCTTTGCGGAGCTCGGCCACGTCGCCCGCCTCTTCCGCCGACGCTCGCAGGTCAAGCTGCGACTTGATCTTCTCCGCTTCCGGTTCCAAATAGCCCCGGGCAGCCAGTTCCTCAATGATCGCTCGGCTCTCGTCTTCCCGGTTCTGATTCAGCAGCAACCGGGCCAAATGAATCTTCGCATCCGCATTGTCCGGTTCTTGACGAATGGCGTCCCGATAAGCGGCCTCGGCGGCCTTCGGATCGGTCCGTTCCAGCGACTCGCCCTTCCGGACCAGTTCCTGCCCGGGCGAAGGCAAGAACGTGGCCAGCCACTCCCGGACGGACTCTTCCGGCATGACGCCGACAAATTGGTTGACGGGCTGACCGTTTTGAAACGCGACGACGAGAGGAATGCTTTGCACGCCCAACACTTGGGCGAGATCCGGGTTCTCGTCGATGTTCACCTTGGCCAGCAGGAAACGGCCCGCGTACTCCTGGGCCAGCTTTTCCAGAATCGGCCCCAATTGCCGACATGGGCTACACCAAGGTGCCCAAAAATCGACAACGACTGGTACCTGCCGAGACCGTTGCAGGACATCCTGTTGAAAACTGTACGAGGTCGTGTCAAAGACCCATGAGCTTTGTGTCGCCATGGAGAGGAGCCCCTTTCGTGTTTTGAGGTCGCGCGGTCAGTCGCTGCGTGGGAGTCGGCCGATCCGAAGCCGCCGCGACGGCTGAGGAACCGCAAGTTTAGGCGAACCAGTCAGGACCTTCAAACGTTTCCTTTTTTCATCACTAAGATGCCCCCCGACGCGAACGCGTTGCGGAAATTCAACGACGGTCGAAAGCCCCTCCTGTCGGCAGATCGTCTCAACCCGTTGACCGCCCCAAGGTTCGGCATACCTCGCCCCCGACGGGAGCCATCGGATCGGATCGGACCGGCGTTTGCACAGACGGACGTTA
>JAADHY010000393.1 GCA_013151585.1 Planctomycetota bacterium | reverse complement strand
TGGCAGCCGGGCGATCGGCGGCACGGTCAGCGATGCCCTTTTCGCCCTGGACGTGGCCACGGGAAAAGTTCGATGGGTCTGCGAAGGCCGCGATATCCGGCACAACACGATTGCCATCGGTGACGGGCGTGTGTTTTTTGCGGATCGGGCGTTGGAGAAAGTCTCCCCCGACGCCGCTTCGCCCCTGTCCGCCGAACAGCGAGACCGTTTGAAGCGTCGAGGCCAAGCTGACGCGGAAAAACCCTCGGGACCGACCCACCGCGTTCTCGCCCTCGATGCCCGGTCGGGCAAGCCAGTGTGGGTCCGAAAGGTCGACCTGAGCGGTTGCGGCGATGAGAAACTTTCGGCCATTTATCACGACGGAGTGCTCGTGTTTTTCGGCGTCTATTTGGACGGACACTACTGGCAACAGTTCTTCGCCGGGCAGTTCAAGTCGCGCCGTCTGGTGGCGTTGTCCGCCCAGGACGGGTATGAACTGTGGTCGAAGCGTATCGGCTACCGGGTTCGGCCAGTCGTCATCGAGAACACGTTGCACGTCGAGCCTTGGGCCGTCGACTTGCACACCGGCGAACCGAAAACCCGAACGAATCCCGTGACCGGACGGGAAGAACCGTGGCAGTTTGCTCGACCGGGCCATCACTGCGGGCCGCCCATTGCCGCGCCCAACCTGATGCTGTTCCGGTCGTATTGCATCGGCTACTACGACTTGGTCGGTGACTACGGCACGCTTCATTTCGGCGCCCAGCGCCCCGGTTGTTGGATCAACTTCCTGCCGGCCAATGGCTTGGTCTTGGTGCCCGAAGCCAGCGCCGGCTGCATGTGTCCGTTCCCCAACATGTGCACGGTGGTCTTCGAGCCCGCTCGACGGAACAAAGCCTGGGCAATGTTCAGCGCCACCGGGCCGATGCAACCGGTCAAGCATTTGGCGCTAAACCTGGCAGCTCCGGGCGATCGGAAAGACAACCGCGGCACGCTTTGGCTCGCTTATCCGCGACCGCGCGGACACTTGGTTCTGCAATTTGACGTGGATATCCGGTTGTTTCCCGGCGCCGCCCCCTATCGCCAGCATCCCGATCTGCTCAACATTCGCGGAACAGACGCGCCGTGGTTGTTTGCGTCCGGGTACCGCGGCCTCAGCCGGTGCGTCGTGCCACTGGCGGCCCCGGAAGACGGCACCGGTCGGTACACCGTCCGGATGGCCTTCAGCGACCCGGACAACGCGCAGCCGGGACGCCGAGTCTTCGACGTGGTGATCCAAGGGAAAACCGTGCTTTCGGACTTCGACATCGTGGCCGAAGCGGGCGGAAAAGACCGGGCGATCGTGAAAACGTTTTCGGGAATCACGGCCAATGAAACGCTCACCGTTGAATTTCGCTCCAAAATCCGCCGGCCCTCGCCCGAACAAGCGCCGATTTTGCAGGGGCTGGAGATCGTCCGAGAACGCATGCTCGGAGTCGGCATGGCGGTTCCCCAATTCGAGCTCAACGACGCAAAAAGCCAGCAGACGGGCGAAGTCCGGCTGGCCAACAACACGGACCGCGATTTCGTCGGCCATCTGAATGTGGAAGCTCCCCAAGGGTTCGCCGCGACCGTCGAACCGGCGCAGATCAAATTGAATTCCGGCAGTCGGCAATCGGTTTCCCTCCGATTGCAGCTCCGCGGCAAGCCGTCGCCCGGAAAGTACGGCGTTGTCGTGAAGCTGGTCAGCCGAGAGGGGCAAGTGGAATGCCAACGCGAGGCGTCCGTCGAGTATCTCGGTGCACTCGGTCGAGCTGTGATCCCCGTGGCGGAAGACGCGACGGTCAGTCAGGCGGTTGCGGCGACGAACCGGGGCACGGCGTCCACGCTGTTTGTCGATGGCGGGGATACTCAAATGGGCGACCGAAGCCACGCGCTGACGTACTTGAAGTTCCATATCGACGTGCCGGGGCGACCGGTGTCGGCGCGGCTCCGACTTTACAACGCCGGGAACCCCACCGGCGACTCGGGCCGCGTCTGTCTGGTGACACAGCCGTGGAGTGAGACGCAAGTGACGTACCTGAACCGCCCTCAGCCGGGCGAAGAAGTCGCGCGAATCGGTCGGGTCCGGCCCAAGCAGGTCGTGGAGCTTCCGCTGAAGCTGTCGCTGAAGGCAAAGCAGGAGCTAAGCCTGGTGCTGGTCCCGACCAGCCGCGACGGCGTCGATTACGTCAGTCGCGAAGGGGGCCGGCCGGCCGAATTGATCGTCGAGTATCAGCTTGCCCGCTGACGGCGCGTCCCAGGCCCGACAAAGCTGGAGACCACGCGCTGATGACCCCGGTCCCCAGGGAAAACCCGCTTCAGCGGAACTGTCGCCGCGCATGGAACAGGTCGGCGTATCTGCGAGTCAACTCAATATACTGCCGGCCGTATTCGCGGCTGGTGCAGATGTCGGTGCCTTCGTGGAATTCGTTCCAGGTTTCCAGGTGCACCAACCACGGCCGGGTTTGAGGCGGCCGGGACAGGAGCGTTTCCCAGGCGCGGCTGTAGTATCGGCCCTGCTCCCGATCGCGGACCAGCGGCTTGCGTCCCGGGACGGCCGAGTGGTCATATCCCGGACCGAAGGCGGCGACGTCCAAGAACTGTGGCCGCAACGCTCCTCCCCAACGATACTCCGCCTCCGCTTTGCCTGGCCAGCCAGGCATCTTGACCAGGAACAGGTCGGTGCCGAATTCCCGTTGGAACAAAGTCCGTGCGGCCGGAAAAAGTTGCTCGTCCACCCCTTGGGCAAAGCTGGCCGAGTACAAGAAAACCAACGGCTTGCCGTCGATCATGGCCCGATGCGCCGGGGGAATCAGCGAAAAGAAGTCGCGAATCGTCCCATAAAACCACAGCCGGCCGGCCGCTGTCCGCAGGTCGACGTGGTAGTGCCGCGAGTTGTGTCGCAGGGTACTGGTGTCGTAGAAAAGCCCGATAGCCGGCGGCTTGCGGCCTTCGTCGAGCAGTTTCTGGCGAGCCGCGACGAGCTTCGGCAACCCCGCGTTGCTCCAGGAATCATGCTCGATCGGCGTGCCCCAGTAAACCGGCAGAACCACATCGATGCCGGCATCAATCATGTCGCGGAGTTGCTGGACGTGCCAATCGACGTTCTTGTAGGTGAAGCCTTCCAGCGTGGGTGGATGGTCCGTTAATGCGTCGGTTCCGTCCGGATCGATCACGTGTGCCTTGGTTGTGATGTCGTACCAGTAGAAATACGTGGTGGCGATCACCGGCTCGCCCGAGCGAAACGAAACACGCTGGGCCAACTCCGGCGAAGTTTTTTTGACAAACGCTCCCGGCGGTTCGGGCAGACGAAAATCCGCCGGCAAGTCGGCGGACGCCACATTCGCAACAATCAGCACACAAAGTCCAAGCTTCAAGGCATCTCTCCTTCCTGGCGAGCCCGCGGCCTCCCCCAGCCCCGGCGGAAACGTGCCGTGAGTCCTTCGGGGATCGGCGAAACTGACCGCGGCCACCCCGCACCGTCTTCCGCTCCCCGTGTGGCAAACTGCCTGCCAAAACCCGGCAGCCCGTCGCACGCCGAACGAGGGCAGGATGCGGCATGTCGTTCCTCATTTCAAGGCTTCCGAGAACATGAGCCGGGAATTTGCGCACGGCGTCCGCGACGAGCCCTCGGCCGTGGGGCGGCCGTATCGACCGAAAACGCCAAAGCCCGGATTTCGGCGAGTTTCCTGTTCTCAGGTTTGTTTTTCCGTCCCCATCGATAACTTTGCAAGAAAAGCGGGACATCGGGCATCTAACGAGGTGGTCCTTGTGCTCGCATTTCTCCAGTGAGGCGCTCCGGGGCGCGTTTCGGATTTTGCCTGTTCGTGTCGTCGTTTTGGGTAAGTTGGGCGCGCGAGGGATCATGTCCGGCAGCGTTTCGGACTTCGGCACCAAAATCGGGAGTTGGGCCCGGTGAAGGCCCTGGGGAACTCGTCAGACTTCGAACAAAAGTGTCGGACATCGAAAAGACGGAAACGGCTGTGAGAGTCAGACGAGAAAGAGGAACGAAGACGACCGGACCGGAGCAACGGTCTGGCCGTCTGTCCGGCCTGTAGTCGGCAGAATTCGTCGGTCGGTCGGCTACGCCAGCGGCCGATTTGTCCGAAACGCAGAAAAGTCGGGGTTTCGAAGGCGAAAGAGACTTTTCAACGGGGCAAGATATTGCAACAATACCGCGCGGGTTGTGCGGTTCCGCTCAGCCTGACTTCGAGCTGTAGTGAGACGGATCGTTTTCGCTACGATGCAACTGGGCGCCTCGCGCACGTGAAACGATTTTCGCCGCCCCGACGGCTTGGCGGGGCCGAAGCGGCCTGGCTGAATGGTTTCCGGAGGCGGGCCGCGACGCTTGGAATCGGACCCGCCCAAGGAGGCGCCAAAACGAGATGGCCGAGATGAGCAACGAACTGGATTCTCGCGGGCTGCGGAAGCTATTCGAGACGACGTCGATCGGCGAGCTCCCGATCAAACCGTGCCCAATTTTGCGTCCCGATCAGACTGCGGGCGAGGCTGCGATAGCCATGCGGGAGCACAATCGGGGTGGGGTCTTGATCTGCGACCAGGGTCGGGTGGTCGGAATTTTTACCGAACGCGACTGGCTTCGACTACTGGACCAAGGCACGGATTGCTCAACACCGTTGGCCCAGGTCATGACCGCTTCCCCGGGAACGCTCACCACCCAAAACGCTGTCGCTGACGCCGTGGCGATGATGGATCGAGGCCGATACCGACGCGTCGCCGTCCTTGACGCCGATGGAGCTCCCAAGGGCCTCATCGATGTGAAAACGATCGTGCACTTTATCGTTGAACACATCCCCGAGGCCGTCTATACACAAGCCTCGCACGCTCAAATGACGGCCAAGGAACCAGAAGGGGCATAATGGCTGCGACAAAAATCGAACGGTCC
>JAADHY010000759.1 GCA_013151585.1 Planctomycetota bacterium | reverse complement strand
GGTGCCGGTGTGCAAGGCACCAAAGACCTGATCGAAGGCACCCGGGCCGCCCTGAACGACGAATCGTACGAGTACAAGGCTTTCGCCCACCCGATCGCTTTCAATGCCATTCCGCAGATTGGCAGCGTCAAGGAGGAGGGCTACACGAGCGAAGAGCTGAAGATGGTTTACGAAACACGAAAAATCCTGGGCGACGAGTCGATCCAGATCAACGCCACGTGCGTGCGCATCCCGGTGGCAAATTGCCACAGCGAGAGTATCACGGTGGAGACCGAACGGCCGATTTCGCCCGAGGAGGCTCGGGAGGCTTTTGCCAAGTTCCCCGGCATCGAAGTCATCGACGATACGCCCAATGGTCGATATCCGCTGCCGTCGGAGTGTTCTGGCCGGGACGAGGTTTTTGTGGGCCGCATCCGACGCGACCTGTCGCATCCGAATGGACTGACCTTCTGGTGCGTGAGTGACAACCTGCGCAAAGGGGCTGCCACAAACGCCGTCCAGATCGCCGAGCTGATCGCAAAGCACCGGTTCGGAAACTGACCCGGACGGGTTACCGGAGGAACTGAGGGGAGACTGTCGAAAGGTCAGGAAATTGAGCGACGTCTGTCCTGCGTCTCTCCACCACTCGGTGACACTTGTGGCGATCCGTCAGACGGTCCAACGTCTGCAGGCCTTTTTGCCGGAAAACGGCTTGGCCCGAATCTCGCCGGCCCAGTTTTGTGAGCGTCTCTCATCCCTCGCCGTCTAGCAGGTGGCGGATTTTGCTCAGCAGTTGCGGCAGGCCTTTGCCCGTCACGGCAGAGATTTGCAGGACCGGGCGGTTCAGGTCTTCCTGCAGCAGCTCGGCGACGGCTGGCGCGTCCGGTAGTTCGCATTTCGTGACCGCGATCACCTCCGGTCGGTCCAGCAGGGCCGGATCGTGTAGTCGCAGCTCCTCGCGGATGTTGTGATAGTTGTCGATCGGGTCGCTGCCGTCCATCGGCTCGGGCTCGACCAGATGGACCAAGACGCGAGTCCGTTCCACGTGTTTCAGGAACTCGTGTCCGAGTCCGACGCCGGCATGAGCTCCCTCGATTAGACCAGGAATGTCGGCCATCACGAACTCGTAATCGTAACCAATCCGTACCAGTCCGAGGACGGGATAGCGGGTGGTGAAAGGGTAATCGGCGATTTCTGGGTGCGCGCGAGATAGGCGGCTGAGCAGCGTTGACTTGCCGGCGTTCGGCTTACCGACCAGGCCAACGTCGGCGATCAGCTTCAATTCGAGCGTGACGTTCCGCTCCTGCCCCGGCTCGCCCGGTTCCCACTCGCGCGGGGCCCGATTGGTCGGTGTGGCGAAGTGCTTGTTCCCGTGGCCGCCGCGTCCGCCCCGAGCCACAATCACCCAGTCACCGTGGCGAGCCAGGTCTTTCAGCACGTGGCCGCGATCGGCGTCGCGCACGATCGTGCCGGGCGGGACCAGGATTTCCAGGTCGGCGCCGTTGCGTCCGGTCCGCTGACCGCCTTCGCCGTGCCGACCGCGCTGCGCGTGCCAGTGCTTGCGTCCCACGATGTTGGCAAGGCTGCCGACATTGCGGTCGGCGCGCACGATGACGTGGCCACCGCGTCCGCCGTCACCGCCGTCCGGTCCGCCGCGAGGCACGTGGGCTTCCCGACGGAAACTCAGACAGCCGTTTCCGCCGTCTCCGCCTTTGCAATAAATGGTCACTCGGTCTACGAACATCGTTCCGGTTTGTTTTTCGGCAAACATCCACGGGACGGAAGGGCTCTTGCCGTCAGCAACAAGAGTCACGTGGCAGAAGCCGATGGGCCCGCTTCTGCCGGACGTCTCGCGACTGTTTCCCAGGGAGCCAACGCTGGTCGCATCGGCCAAGGGACTGGCTCACCGGTGCTGGGCTGCGTCTGAACCTGTCAACGGTCACGTGTTTCAATTGGGACGTTTCCAAACCACTCCGACGAGCCCCATTGCAATCGTAGCGAGCAAACAGGCCGCGGCAAACCAGTCTCCGTACCGAAGGTAAAAACTTTCTCGGGGGTCCAGCGGAACGGTGTCGACCAGGGCGGCGTTCAGTTGCTTGTACCAGCGCCCCGTTTGGGGATCGCGCATCGACGTGCGAGGCGGCCGCCCGCCGTCGGCGTCGCCGTCGATGAACACATCCGGCTCCCGGACCACGCCGTCACCGTCGATCACGGCGGAAATGCCGGTGTTGACGGCTCGCACCATTGGCGTCCGGCACTCGACGCACCGAAAAACGGCCGTGATCAAGTGCTGGTCCAGTTCACTGGAGCCGTGGAACCAACCGTCGTTGGTCAGGTTGACCAGCACGTCAACCGGGTGTCCGGAGTTCGCCGCCGACCCGACGATCCGTCGGACCAGATGCGGCACCGTGTCTTCAAAACAGATGATCGGAGCGAGCCGGAACACTCGCCCCGTGTGGGGGCTCTGGCACGAAAAGACAACCGGGCCGGTGCCGGCATCGATGCCGAATTCCCCGGAAATGGGTGTCAGCCGGTCCAGCCAAGGGAACCAATCCTGCAACGGGATGTACTCGCCGAAGATGACCCGATGAATTTTGTCGTATCGCCCGCGTACGCCCAGCGTGGGATGAACATAAACGGCCGAATTGTAGTGGCGGACGGCGTCGGCTGTGGCTTCGAAAACGTCGACCCCGATCACCATCGCGGCGCCGGCCATGCCCGCCATGTCGGCCAGCGTCGCTTCGACTCGCGCATTGCCCCGCCAAAGCTCGATGGGGATATGGGGAGCCAGGCGTCGCAGCTCCGGTTCAGAGAGACCGGCGGGGTTTTGCATCAGCGGCCAGCGAAACATCGTCTCCGGCCAAATGACGACGTCGGGTTGGTGCTTGACCGCCATGCCGGTCAAGGCTTGATGGACGCGAAACATCGTCTCAGCCTCGCGCGGATCATGCTTCATCGAGGTCGTGAAGTTCCCCTGAATCAAGGCGATCCGCGGCCCCGCCGTGAACGGAATCTGTTGCCGCCGAACGTGGCCGTAAACCAGAGCGGCCGCGACCAGCGCAACACTGATTAGCACCTGCAGAACCGGACGGGACGACGAGGCAATGGCCTGCGGCTCTGAACTATCCTGGCTGCCCGGAACGGCGTCCCGGTCCTTCACCGGCGGAAGCAAACGCAATCGGCGAAACACGGCCGCCGGAACCAGCTCCGCCAGACTGGCAGAGGCTGCGGCCAACAGGAAGCTGACGCCATACGCTCCAACCAGATCGGCGACCTGGATCAATTCAGTCCAGCGGTATTGCGAGTGGCCGAGGTAGTACCAGGAAAACCCGGTCAGCAGGTACGCGCGAGCGTACTCCAACCCGACCCAAACCAGCGGCACGGCCAGAACCAGCGGCACACCGATCCGATGCCGCGCCACTCGGCATACCGATATGAACACCGGCAAGTACAACCCGACATAAACCGACAAAGCGATCCACGCCGCGTACATGGCCGGATCGCCGAGACGCATCCACTGGAGCGTCGCAAGCGTGCCGACGATCGAGCACACAGAGACGGCCAAGTACATCCGCCGCGTCGGGCGGCGAATCCGAATCAACAGCAGCACCGGGACCAATGCGACCCAGCCCAACGGCCCCCAATCGCAGGGCATGAAGCTGCACCACAAGAGCAGGGAGGTGGTCGCCGATACGATCCACGCGCCGATCGAGCCCGCCGGGGCCGAGCGGGCTGAGGCAATGATCTCACTGACAGACGGCTCCGTCCGCATCCCGTCATCCTTCCTTCGATCCTGGAAATGGCACCCGAGCGGCCGCTGATCGAAGCCGCTCGGCCGTTGGCCTGCCTGTCATGCCAACCAGAACGGTGCTGCCAGGGGCCAATCACCAAGTGGCTCCGTTTTCGGTGGGCTTGCGCGGGCGGCCTTCCGCCCGCTTGCTCAATCCCACGGGACCACTTTGATCCGCTCGTTGGCGGCGTAAGTCCGGCCGGCTTCCGCGAACAGGGCCATGGCGTTGGCGTCTTTGGTGGCTTGCAGGTCGAACGAGCCGTGCCAGACGATGGGAGTTACTTGGGGGCCGGTTTCCGTCCATTCGAGCCGTGCAGGATGGTACGTGGGCCGGTTCCCCGCGACAACATGCTCGACGGTCAAAGTGGCCTGAATCGAATGCGGCTCGGCCGGCGTCACTCCCATCAACCGGCGAAGAGCCATGCGTACGAACAGCTCGAAGCAAACCATACTGCTGACCGGGTTTCCCGGCAAGCCGAAAACGTAGCATCGGGCGGCTGGGGCGTCGGCCCGAATGCCGAACCAGAGCGGCTTGCCCGGCCGCACTCGCACCTTGTGAAACACATTTCGCACGCCGGCGGCCTCCAACTGCGTCGGAACCAGGTCCAACTTTCCCGCCGACACGCCGCCGGAAAGCAGCAACACGTCGTACCGGAGCCCTTCGGAGATGTGTCGCCGCAGGTCTTCGCGATCGTCGCGTGCAACGCCCAGTGAAATCGGTTCCCCGCCTGCTCGTCGCACCTGCGCGATTAGCATCATTTCGTTCGAGTTGCGAATCTGCCCCGGGCCCGGAGTCACGTCAATCGGAACCAGCTCGTCTCCGGTAGCCAGGATGGCGACCCGAGGACGACGATGGACCGAGACATGCGCTCGGCCCATCTCGGCCAACGCGCCCAGCTCTTGCGGCCGCAACCGGCGACCGACCGGCAGGACCGCCTGACCGCGACGAATCGACGTGCCGCGACGGATCACGTTCAACCCCGCCACGACGGGTTCCGACGGCGTCAATCGAACGAAACGACCTTCCGGAGTCTCCTCGATGCGCGAATCCTCCACGGGAACCACCGCGTCGGCCCCGTCCGGCACCGGAGCCCCGGTCATGATCTGAATCGCTTCGCCCGGCTCGACCGACCGGTCCG
>JAADHY010000591.1:3900-8811 GCA_013151585.1 Planctomycetota bacterium | reverse complement strand
CCCGACAGCCGAGTCAAATGCTTAGTTTATGAATTGCGGCGGAAGTTGCTGGCGCTGTATCAGCACCTCTTCGGCGTTGACGCGACGAAGGCCCGCGAGGCCGTGCATCGCATCATCCATACCGATCCCAAGCGCGGCTACCGCCTGACTATCTCTCCAGACAATATCCGACTCGACCTGAGCAAGAGATGATCGCTCTCAAGAGTCGAGAACGTTTTGGCCCAGAGCTTTGGTGTCGGCGTTGCGGGACCCGCCAGCCCCGCAGCGCCCTCACCGAGCCGATCCCAAAAGGACTCACTTCGGACCCGAACTGACCGAACAGAACATCCCCGCGCCAAACAGCGCGTCATAAGATAGATCGCGGTGCGGTCCCACACGGACTTCAGCCCTTCCATTGGAGGCAGAGACAGGATGAATCAGCGGCGATTTGAACTTTACGCAGCTAAGCCAAATAAAGACGAACCGCAACACCTGCACGAACTGTGGCCCCTCAATCGGCGAACCGGAGACGAAGCTTCACAACGGCCGGACCTGGTCATTCCGGAGGATCGCTCCGTGCTGTGGGCTCGGTGGAGTGAATCCCAGCAGCGGCTAGAGCCGACCAATTCCCGGCACGACGCTGAGCTTGGGTTTTATGTGTTGCGAAGCCAGTTCGCAAACCGGTTGGCCGTCATCACAATCAAGCAGCCGATTCTTGTTAACGGTCTGCCAGCTCTTTCGCTAGCCGTAGCCGCGACCCAGGACACGCTCACGGTCGGGAAAGTCACCTTCTACGTGACTGAACGCATTCGGCCTCATGTGGGACAGCCGACTGAGGAGATGGTCGGCTTGAAGTGTCCTATGTGCCGGATTGCCGTCGATGTTGATTCGATCATCGTGGCTTGTCGCTGCGGCGCAGTCTATCACCACGAAACGGAAGATTCGCGCCCTGAGCTCCAAGCCGACGAGCGTTTGAACTGTCTGGATCAAATTCGCGTCTGTCTGGCATGCGGTCGACCTGTGGTGACTGAGGAGTTCTTGGTGTGGGATCCCCAGACGCTTTGAACGGAAACCTGGACTGCAGCGGCGCAGGAGAAAGCCGATGTCCGTCACGCAACAAAATGTCAACAGAATCAAGGCCGGAGCTGCAAGGTCCCCGTCGATGAACACTTCGATGAACACTGATCGGTCGCTCTTGGTCCCGTCGGGGCCGATTACATGGCAAGTTTGGCCCCCGGCCCTGGATGGTTCGACCAGTCAGAGTCGGGACTGCGAGCCGAGCCAACAGCCAGGAAAGGCAATCCTGGACACGACACTTGGGATGCAGGACACCCTCCGACCACCAAGCGATATCCTCGATTTGCGAGGTGTGCCGTCGTCCGCCAAACCGCTCGACCGGCGCAAGCTGCTCGTTGCCGGACTCGGCAGCGTCGGCGGTCGACTTTTCGTTCAGTTGAGCCGACTCGGCGTTGGCGAGCTATATGGTGTCGACCCGGACCGATACGAACCCGCGTCAGGTCGGACCCAGCCGTCCCAGTTCAGCGACGCCGGACGAAAGAAATCGGAGGTGTGTGGCGAGCGGGCAGCGGCCGTCCTTCCCGACGGCTTTGTCGCCACAGCCGCGACATCGGTGCAGCGAGTCCCCTACTGGCTGCTGCGTCACGTCGATTTGCTGATCGCGTCCGGCGACAATTTGGCCATGCTCCTTTGGCTTGGCCGCACAGCGATGGGACTCGCCAAAATGCTCATCGAAGGTGCCGTAGACGGCGACACGTGGACCGCCTTCTGCCGCGTTTACGATTTGCGCCACCCAGACAACGCGTGCCCTGGCTGCACGCTCTCTGAGAAAGATTGGCCGACGATCACCACCCGTCACGGCTGCGATCCTCGTCATGATGCGCCGGAGATGCCCTCGACGCGGACTTTGCCCTTCGTTTGCGCCACCGCCGCTCAAATCGCGTGCGCAGAGGTAGCTCGCCACTTTTGGGAGCTTCCGCCCGTCATGTCTGGTAGCTACGAAATCGCCTTGTGCCTTTTGTCTCATCGACTCCACGTGACGCGGCTGCAGCGGAATCCTAACTGCCGGTGCCCTCACGAACGCTGGGCCGTTCGCGACCTGCCCGACTCGCCGGCCAAGGCGACCTTCGCCAGCGTGCTTGATCGTCTGGGAATCTCGGACCGTTCGGTCGCCTTCTGTGGCGAGCAGTCTTGGATTCGATCCGCGGTGTGCGAGCGCTGCGGACAGAGACACCCCGTCCGCCGGTTTGGGGAAGTGGGCGAACAAGTCGGTATCTGTTCGTGCGGCGGTCCGCTCATCGCTACTCCAATGGGCGTCCGCCATTTGATCTCGAGCGTCGATGTCGAGGCCCAACGGCATGTTCCTTTGGGGCAGCTCGGCTTTCGTTCCGGGGCGGCCCTCGGACTGCTTTGCGAAAACAAGGCGACGTACGTCTTCGTCGGCCCGCCGCCCTATTTGACCGAAGGAACCCGTCCCGCACCCGGAATGGACCCGAACCCGACCGCGAAGGAATTGAACTCGCCGTGACTCACTGCAACCGTTCTAGAAAGTCACTGAAACCGAGCCGCCACCCAACAGTCAGTCAACCAATTGACTACAAGAAATCGCAAACAACACAACAGAACACCAATTTGTCAGGAGCGGATGACTCCCTCTTCGTAAGGACGCGAGGACGAACACGCGCGATCATCCTAGCCAGAAATGAATCCCGTGATGACATCTCCGCAAGAACAGCAAACGTTGACTCAGGAGCTGCGTCAGATCTTGGCGAAAGCCGAGGCGAATAACACCGGAACGCGCGCTTGGCGCGGCTTCAAACTCGAGCAAGGCCGGCAACTGCTCGAACTTGCCGCGCGGTCGCCCCGAATGCATGTTCTCGATTTGTCTTTCGACGGAGACTTCAATGCGGTCTACACGATTCGGATGCCGGTACCCCGTTGGCCCGTCGGAGAGCGATTGCGGATCGGGAGCGAGTGCGTTTTCCACGTCCGCTACGAGGAGCATTGGCGATGGGAAGCGCCGCCTGGTTGGGGGCCGGTGGGCATCGTGGCCCCCGAGGACGTCTTTGCACCGAATCTAGCACCGGCTTTGCGCGGGGCGATCTGTCTCGGCCGGTTGCCGCCCGGAATTACAGTCAAGGATTGCACGCTGCTTTCCTACTACGTCATCAGCATGCAACAGTACAGTATTGATGAAAACGATCCTTTAGGCGTTTTGAACCCGATCGCCTGCGAGTTCTTTCGACGGCACCCGGAATATCTCCCGTTGACGCACGCAGGCCTCTTTGAACCGTGGGAGCCGGAAGACACACCGGAGCAGAATCCCGGAGATTGCGATGGGAGAAACGAATGATGGGCGGTGCAAGGGCTATCGAGGCACCAATGACGGTCTGTGCTGAGGTTTCGTTTGACGAGTTGATAGAGGACGCGGCCGCGCGAGCTGGGCTGCGTCGGACGCGCGGCGGCGGATGGAAGACACGGGCTGGCCGAGGCGCCGTGACGCTTAACGTCCGTCGGCTGCCGGATGGCTGGTTGGCCTTTGAATGCGCCGGCCGCCGTGCTCCTTCCGACGAACAACTGTTGCGCGAACAGGCCGCTTGGCTCGGACCGGTCAAGCTGCAAAGGACTCCCGACGCTGCCGAGGTCCGACGGGTGGTCGAGCTACCGCTGCCGGACGCTCAGCGGACGTTTCCCTCGGTCTCCGGTCATGAGCTGGCGGAATCTTTGGAGAAGGAACTTGTTGAGTTCTTCAGCGATCTTTTTCGCTGGGCCACCAGGTGCCTGGGCGGCAGCGAGGTGCATACATGGGAAGAAACTGTGCCGCTGCAGATGGACCGTTTGGCCAACTGGCTCCGCGAAGGCGGCTACTCGCCCACGTATGTCAGCGACAGCGAAGTCCGCCTCGTCTTGAAACGAAAGGGTTGGGACGGAGACGTGCGGTTTTGCGCCGGTGAGGGACGGCTAAGGGCCGTGATGTCCCTTGGTTTCTGGCCACAGCTTTCCCGGGTCTCTCGGCACGCGATGATCGCGCTTGCCATGGAAGCAAACGACCGCTGCCGACTGTGTCGCATCGCCATCCCGCCCGAAGCAAACGTCGACGGACAAAACCAAGGCGGCGATCACTCCGAAGAGTATGGCCGTGGAGCCACTCGCCGGCGAGAACACACACTTGCCCTGGAGGCTCAGTTTGATCTGACAGGCCTTCCGCCGATCACAGCGGATCAGCCCGTTCGATCCGCGTTCGGACGAGAGCTGCTCACCGCGATTGTCGACGCGTTTCGATTGAATCTGTGTCGGCTGGCCGTGGAGTTGGACGTCTTGGCTCATAACCAGGAGCTCGCCGGTTCGATCCTTCGGCACGAAGGCGCCGAAAAACCGGGTGCACCGTAAACAACGCGTCACTTTACAGCTTGTCATCTGACCAACTGCAGAAAGGAGGATTTGATGGTTGCTGCTACTTTGTCCGGAACTGTTCGTGATCCCTTGAACTTGACAGTCACCGACGTCACGGGAATGCGCCGCGTTCAGGTTAGCGTTGACGGACACCGGCCGGCGGCCGACGTCGCCAGCTCGGTCGCACAGCGCATGGACCTGCAACGGGACACGGCCTACTCGTTTCGGGACGACCGTCGCGCTCGGATGTTGCTCGACGACGTGGCCATCGGGCAGCAGGTCAGCGATGACCAGCCCAGCGAGACGGTCGTGCTCATCATCATTCCGAAGGCCCATCTTGGTTAAACGGGCTCAAAAGGCCTCGGTCGAGTGACTTTGACCGGGAGTGCGCCGAAAAAAGCCCAGTGGGAGTCGCATCCTCCCCAGGACCGCCGCCTGGCAGGACGTCGGGTTGTCTCGAAGCCGTGATGGGGCTGTGTCGGACGGCTGTCGTCCCGTCGACGTCAGGGGCAGACAGCCCCG
>JAADHY010000591.1:3194-3887 GCA_013151585.1 Planctomycetota bacterium | reverse complement strand
CCAGCCGCAAGCAGATCGGACGACATCCGGAAAGCGCGCCCAGCCAGCCGACTCCAAGTCGTCGGCGGTTTGCGGCTCGCTCCACTCGAAACAGGCCGAACCATCCTAGACCCCAAAACCATAGCAATGACAACGACGTCCCCGACCAGCAACGAGAACATTCGCAACGACTCTGTTTCCGCCCCGGCGGCGCTGCTGCCCGCCCGAACCGTGCAAGGGCGGCTGCTGGAAATTGCCGTGTTGGCTGGGCAGAACGAGGCATCGCGGATCATCGCCATCGAGCCGGTTTACCAGCACGACCTGCGAATCGTGCGGGAGGAAACCTGGTGGTGCGGCGTCTTGGCCGGTCGGCTTAGCTCGGACCTGCGCGGGTGCGAAGCTTCGGTGTGGCCGGGCGAAGATACGACGGCCGATCGATTGAACGGATTTCTGATCGAAGTCACAGACGGTCGCGGCACATTTCGGCGGTGGTTCCCCATAACGGCCCTGCAGCATGTCGCTCAACGGCCGGTCGGTCGATTGCTTCAAGAAAAGGCGATTGCCGACGACGAGCCGATCACTTTTTACCTGACCGAGCGGCTGCCGTGTGCGTCTCCCGCTGCTGGTGATGTTCGGCCAGCCGGCGGCCCCCCAGGCGCCAACATGGCTACCAGCCCCGCTGCCGTGGTCGAACCGAACGGCGGGCCTTCGCGC
>JAADHY010000591.1:0-3184 GCA_013151585.1 Planctomycetota bacterium | reverse complement strand
CAGCCGCCGTGAAGGAAGCACGCCGGAAGAAACCGCCGCCTGCGTTTTCCGTTTTGACGATCAAAGCGAGCCGATTCGATTCCAAGAGGTTTCGCTTCGGGATTACCTCGATCGGAGCCAGCTTTGGACGGGCCCGGAACCTCCGACTGATTCCCCAAGTCCCAGCCGCAGCGCAGACCTTCCCGAGACAGACGCCGAGTCCGACCGGATGCCAATCGTCTTCACGGAAGATGCGTGGCGCCAGGCGCACCAATGGGCTCGCCGCGGCGGCCAGGACGAATCGGCCGGCGTGTTCCTCGGACGACTCTGCCGGGACCCCGATTCCCGGCAGATCGCCCTTCTGATTGACGATTGTTTGCCAGCCCCCCACGCTGCCGCAACCGAGCGTTCCGTGGAGTTTTCGGGCGACACCTGGGGCGAGCTCCGGCGACAACTGCGCCAGCGCCGAAAACGAATGGGCCGCGCAGAGGACATGATTGTCGGCTCGGTCCACGGGCACAACTTCGGGCCCGCACTGGACGAAGCCGGACGAAAAACTTGTGCGGTGTGCAGCCAGCGATCGGCCTGCAATCGAACGACCGCCGTGGCGAGTCTGGCCGACATCAAGTGGCATTTCAGTGTTTTCGCCGGCCAGCCTTGGGCCATTCTGTTGGTCTGGGGGTGGAACGCCCGTGATCAGGAGCAATGGCGAGTGTATGGGCTCGAGAGCGGCACGTTGATGCCTCGGCCGATTCGCCTCCTTCCTTCGTCCGTTGCGCAGCTCGCTGCGGCCGAGCGGTCACAGATTGGCTAACCAGCCTTCCGAGACGTCGTTTTTCGAGCGAGGAGCGTTTTGATGAGTTTGGAAACTGTAACAGCGGGCAGTCTGTCCCAGACCGTGCTGCAACTTCTCGACAAAGACAAGCCGCGATCGCTGCGGGCCAAGATGTTCATGCACCTGATCATGGACAATTCCTTCGAGCCGGAAGCGATCGAAACGTTGATGAAGGAGTTCCTGAAACAGGTCGACCAGAGCGCACCGGGAGCGGAAGCCGCGGCGATGAAGCAAGAGCTGGAAGCCGCGATCGAGGAACTGACAAAAGGCCCGCCTCGTCCGGCCACATTCCTCGCCGAAGCGAAGATCGACATGCCCGGGCCGAAGCCTCGAGTCCACGTGGTCGGCATGGACGGGCAGTCGTACTATCCGTTTTTGCGAGAGGGCATTGAGTTGTCCGATTTGCATCCCGGAGCGACCGTGCTGCTCGACCCGAAGCGGGCGATTGTCCTCGGCGTCTGCCATTCGCAGCCGGATTGGGGACACGAGGCGGTCTTCCTGCGACAACTGCCGGGCGGGCACATCGAGATCCAACACCAGGAGCAACGACTGGTGGTTGTGCCGTCGCAGAAGCTGCGGGATGCCATCCGCAGCGGCGAGGTCAAACGCTCGGATCGCATCTTGTTGTCCACATCGGATGGTCGCCTTCGACTACGTGCCGGCCGAAGAAGATCGGTCGTATCGCTTTGTGGACCAAAGCCGGATTCCGGAGGTTATCGCCAGTCGGGACATTGGTCAGCCTCACTGGATTCTCGGCTGGCTCATCCGTCGCACTCACATCTTGCTCAACCGGCCGGATCTGTTGCAGCGGTTCGATCTGCGTCCGCGAGTTTCGGTGTTCTTGAGTGGCCCGAGTGGTACCGGGAAAACTCTCACGATCCGGGCATTTCTGCACGAGTTCTACGAGATGTTGCGGCGACTAACGGGAAGCGACGACATCGGTTCCCGCGTGATCCGCGTGAAGTCGGCGGACCTTCTGTCTCAGTGGTTCGGCGTCACCGACAAGAACATCGACCAGCTTTTTGACGACATCCGTGCGCTGGCATCGCAAACCTTTGAAGTAGACGGCGTTCCGCGTCGCCTTCCGGTCGTCGTCATCCTTGAGGAAGTCGAAAGCCTCAGCCGCAGACGCGGAGAGGCAGACGGTGCCATCTACGACCGCGTGCTCGGCATGTTGCTGCAAAGGCTCGACGATCCAGTCGAAGACATCGGCCAACTGCCACTTATATTCATTAGTACATCAAACCGGCCTGAGCTCGTGGACACAGCTATGTGGAGACGCCTCGGTGGCCGCCATGCGCACTTCGGCCGGCTGAACCGCGAGGGGTTCCGGGCCGTCTTGAGCAAAAAGCTGAAAGCCCACTATCCCTATCTCTCGAACAACGGCACGCCCGTCGAAGAAACGAGGGCCCGTGTCATTGATCAAGTCGTCAACTGGCTGTTCAGCCCGAACAACGACGCGGACGGGCTGGTCGAACTGACGCTCCGCGACGGAACAAAACTAATCAAGCACCGGCGCGATTTTCTCACCGGTGCAGTCGTCGAGCAAGGTGTTTCGAATTGCATCGACCACGTCGTGTTCGCCGCCGACGAAACCAGTGATCCCCGCGTTGGGCTGGATGCGTCCAACCTCATCGAATCGCTAACCGACGTGATCGATGGCTTGGCAAGTAACCTCACACCACAAAACGCCGCCGATTACGTGGACCTACCCGAGCATTCGGCTGTGGCGCACGTCCGGCACTTGAGCGGAGCCGATTCCGGTCGCCTGTTTCGACTGGCGCGCTGAGCGGCCGCCATCCGGAAGGCCGCGTTCCGTTGCGGCCGCGCCGGAGCGGCGGAGGCCACAACAAGCCGGAGCCGACAGGCGGCCGCGGGCGTTCGCCTGCGCCGTATCTCAGAAAAAGGAGGAACGTCATGCCCAGTGAACGAATTCAAAGTCCCGCCTTTCCCGCCGTCCCGCCGCCGATTTCGGAAGAAGAGCCGGAAGCCGCTGGCTTGGGGCAGGTTAGCGTGATCCACGGCATTTACACGCACAGCTTCCCGTTTGCGGGTCTGACGGTCCGAAGAGCTCGCCAAGAGCTTTCGGAACGTTTCAACATTTCACCCGAAGCCATGGCCGTAGTGGACGGCAATCCGGTCGATGAGGACACGATTCTCTGCGAAGGGCAAACATTGAATTTCGTCCAACACGCGGGGGAAAAGGGCTCAACGCGGCTTGCGGCGGCGCCCAGAGTCGCCTTTCGCTCCGCGAAACGAGCGGGCTTTCGCGGAGGAAAAGCCGACAAATTCAAGACGTGCGCGCTGCGCGCATTCTGATGTTGCTCTGTAGGGATCGGTGAGCACCCTACGACTGCTAGGACGGCATCG
>JAADHY010000716.1 GCA_013151585.1 Planctomycetota bacterium | reverse complement strand
GCAGCCGTTGGGGAATTGACGAAGACGAAGATGGCGACATCGATCGCTGGAAACGTCTTTCGGCCGAAGAAGCCACGCGAGTCGCTATCCAAGCCATGGTCCGGTCAGACTTCGAATTGTTTCAGACCGTCTTGATCACGAAGGAAGACTTACTGCGGCTGGGAATCCGGCAGTCGGCCGCGGATTCCATTCTGGAGGCCGTCAAGGATAGCGAGAAGAAACTACGGGCGATTCTAAGCCAGTCGCGGCTGATCACATCGCAAACCAAGTGGATGCGATTCGACTGCACCATGCCTGGCTTGATCCCGGCAGATGCCGGCAAGGCCAAGCAGGACTTGCTCGTCTATGAGAACGCGATGGCCATTGTGGAGACTGGGGGAAAAACAGGACTCGTTCAGTTTGGCGAGATGCTGCAGGTCGGCGACGTCTGGAAGCTGACGCAGATGCCGAAGCCGCTGGAAGGTAACGCCGTTCAGGTTGTGGTGGCTGGCCCGTTGATGCGTCCGGCGGCGAGCGGCGTGATCAGCCCCGCGGCCTCCGAACTTTCGCCCGAAATGCAGCGGCTTCTGGACCAGTTACAGGCGCTGGACCGGAAACCGCCAGCTCCTTCAGCCGACCGAGCCACGGTCGCCCGATACGTTTCGCAACGTACCGCTTTGCTTTCCCAATTGGTCAGCGTTTCTCAGACGCCCCAGCAGCGTGAACAGTGGCTGCGGCAATTGGTCGATAGTCTTGCCTCGGCCGCTCAGACGGGAGCAATCCGAGACGGGGTACAACGGCTGGCGGCGCTCGAAGAGGATTTGCGACGACGCTCCCCGAAGTCTCGCTTGCTGCCTTATGTGTCTTACCGGCGTTTGATGGCCGACTATACCGTGCGCATTCAACAAGCCGACCCCAAACAACAAGCGGAAATCCAGAAGAAGTGGCTTGAAGAGCTGACAGCTTTCGCCGAGCGGTATCCCGACGCGGAAGACGCGGCCGATGCGATGCTGCAACTGGCCGTCCACTACGAGTTCAGCGGACAGGCAGACGAGGCTCGGCAGTGGTATCAGCGGGTGGCGGACCGGGGCAAGCAAACCACAGCAGCCATCCGGGCGGCCGGCGCGCTGCGCAGGCTGGACCTGGCAGGCAAACCGTTGCAACTAGCCGGGCCGGGGCTCACTGGCGGTACCATCGACATTCAGCAGTTCCGAGGCCGAACGGTCCTGGTCTTTTTCTGGGCGACGTGGTGCACGCCGTGCACGCAATCCTTGCCGCAGTTGCGGGCTCTGTACGCGCAGTACCACGATCGAGGCTTCGAAATCATCGGAATCAACCTCGACACCACCGCCGATCCCGTCAAACCGTTTCTCTCGCAGCAGCGAGTTCCTTGGCCGCAAATCTACCAGCCGGGCGGGCTGAACAGCCCGATCGCTCAGTCCTTCGGAATCGTATCGCTCCCGACCCTCTTCCTGGTCGACTCATCCGGCCGGGTCCTCAGCACCAACATCAGCATCGAGGAACTGAAAACACGTCTGGCCGAGGTCTTCAAGAAGTAGGCGGATGGTCAAAAAAGCCGACCTTACGGCACTTCGACGATTCTTGACACACGCCCACTCGGTCGTTCCAATGCATTTTGAGCGCCCTGGGAGTGAGTCTTCGTAAAGATTCGTAAAGAGGATTCCATCGGCAGCGGGGACCGATCGGCCCTGTCCTCGGCGCAGCGATTGAGAAGACCGGCTTGTCACAGTTCTTCCGAACGTTCCCTGCTATCGCTGCGCTTGGGGCTCAGAAGAATCCAGATGATTGGGACCCGATAGAGATAAGTTTGGGTGCCTCCGATGCCAGTTCATCGTGTGCTCAACGTCTTTAGTCGAAAGGCCCGGCAGTTGATCAAGCAGGCGATCGTCCAGCACCACCGTCGCTCGGGCGTCGTCCTGTTCAGCGACACGACGTTGCGCGACGGCGAGCAAATGCCCGGCGCGACGCTCGACCCCGACGACAAGCTGCGCATTGCGAAAATGTTGGAGGAAGTGGGGGTCCATTCTTTGGACGCCGGCTTCCCAGCCTCTTCGCAGGCCGATGTGCAAGCCATCCGCAAGATGATCGGCGTGATCAAGAAGCCGGTGCTGACGGCCCTTTGTCGCACCGTCCCCTCGGACATCGACGCGGCCGACGAAGCCCTGGATGGCCTGCCCGACCACAAGCGCGGCGTCAGCCTCTTCTGCGGCACCAGCCCCTTGCATCGGGAATACAAACTCCGCAAGTCCAAATCGGAGACGCTGAAGCTGATCGTCGAGGCCATTCGTTACGCCGCCGAGCGGTTCGAGATCGTGGCCTTTGCGCCGGAGGATTCCACGCGGACCGAGTTACCTTATTTGTGCCAGATCGCTCGGGAAGCAATCGAGGCGGGCGCCACGACCTTGGGCTTCCCGGACACCATCGGCCGCATGACTCCGGAGAAAACCCGCGATTTCTTCCGATATATCCAGGACCATGTGCCAAAAATCGACAAGGTGTTGATCGCGGTGCACTTTCACAACGATCTAGGATTGGCCGTGGCCAATACGCTGGCCGCCATTCAGGAAGGGGCCAACGTTGTCCAGTGCACGGTCAATGGCATCGGGGAACGGGGGGGCAACGCGGCGTTAGAAGAAGTCGCGATGATGCACGAAGACCAGTATGGGCCCGTCTCCAGAATCGACACCACCAAACTGGTTCCCCTGTGCCGGCTGGTCTCAGAGCTGACCGGCATCCCCCTGCCGCCCAACAAAGCCGTCTCCGGCACGAACATGTTTGCCACCGAAGCGGGAATCCATCAAGACGGGCTGTTGAAGAATCCGGACACCTATCTGTGCTACCGGCCCGAGAAAGTGGGGGCTGAGGGGATCCGGTTGGTCCTGGGGCGACATAGCGGCCGCCGTGCCGTGGCGCACCGACTGCAAGAGCTGGGCATCACGATGACCGACGAACAAGTGCTTGAAGTGCTCAACGCGATCAAGCAGGTCCCGAAGGGCACGGTGATCGACGACGACGTGCTCCGCCAGCTCGCGGAGGACGTCAAGGCCGCCAGTGCGTGATCGCTCGCGAATCAAGGCGGGGCCAACCTTTGCTCGCACAAGAACCCGAGGGCTTCCGCCGAACGCAACTACCTTGTTTCGCCCGGCAGCGGCTGTTCGCCCGGACGTCTCTTCAACGGCGTAGTTTCGAACGTATAGAACGGGTCGTTATGAGCGGCGATCCATTGATCCAGTTTGCGGCGCAGCCGGGCCTTCGCGGTCGCGAACTTCGGATTGCCCGCTAAATTGATCAATTCGCCCGGATCGTTCTGCAAATCGTAGAGTTCCTCGCCGTGTTCGATGTAGACGTTGTACTTGAACCGGTGTGTCCGGATCGTACGAATGGGATTGATCCAGGTCTGCTTGCCGTAATACTCGCTGATGACGAATTCTCGCCGCCGGACCGCCCCCCGTCCTGTCAGCACCGGCTTGGCCGACCAGCCGTCGCATTCCGGCGGTTTCACCCCAGCCAAGTCAAGCAGCGTCGGCGTCAGATCCACGTGGCCCCAGTCGTAGTCTGTCACGACCCGGTGGCCAACGCCGCCGAAGGCCTTCGGCACACGGATGATCATGGGAATCCGGATCATCTGCTCGTACATGAACGGTCCCTTGAAGACCAAGCGGTGATGGGTGTCCATGTCGCCGTGGTCCGATGTGGCGACGATGACCGTCTTCTCCCAGAGCCCCAACCGCTTCAGTTCCGTCAGTACGCGGCCCACCTGGTCGTCGTAGAGCCGCACCTTCTGGCGGTAGAAATCGCGGTAGCCTTTCCAGGCGTCTTCGCCGAGCGACCAGATGAACCGGCCCTGGTTGTCCGTCATGAACTGCTTGTGCACTGTGGGCACTGTGGAAAAGTCTTGCCGGGACCAGGATTCGGGTAGGGCCACGTCGTCAGTCCGCACTGAGCTCGAACCGGGCTGGTAGTGATAGATGTCATGCGGGTTGACGTACATCAGGAACAGGGCCCAAGGAGCCTCATCCTGAGCGTGACGGCGCAGGAAGTCGAGGCCCCGTCGCGAGGTTGCGTCGTCCGGACCGTGCTTGACTTGTTCGGACCAGCCGGCGTTCCCTACTGGATTCCGCCCGAGGTGCCACTTGCCGAAGTAGCCCGTCGTGTACCCGGCCTGCTGCAACATCTTGCCGACTGTCGGCAGAGCCAGATGAGTGCCTCCCAATGCGCCGACGTTGTTCAGCATCCCGGTACGGTGCGGATAGAAGCCGGTCAGCATGGATGAGCGGCTCGGCGAGCACTGCGGGGTGGTGCAGAAAGCCGACTCGAAGACGACCGCCTGGCGGGCCAGGGCGTCCTGGTGAGGCGTTTTGAAGAACGGATCGAAAAAGCCCAACGCTCGCCAATGCTGCTGGTCGGAGCAGAGCACCAGGATGTTCGGCCGCTCTGCCAGCTCATCGGCGAAGACCGCCGAGGCAGCGCCGAGCGTCAGAAGGCCGGCCAAGACGAACAGAAGCGATTCTCGCGTGCAGCAACACATGCGGAGCATTTTTGTTTCCATCGAACCAGAACTTTCTCGGCGGCGGACGGTTTGGGGCGTCAACGTCGGTCGTCCCCCTTCAGGCACTTTTGGCTGGCTCAAACCGGGACGGGAAGCCCTTGACCACAGCCGAGAACTGCGTCCCACGAAGGTTCGGCCATTGGTTTCGGCCCCAGGCTACGACGATTCCGTTCGTTCGGCGATCAACCGGTCCAGCTCTTCTTTCAGCCGGTCCAGGATTTCGTCGTAGGGGAAGGCGCCGACGTGCTCGGAGCCGCGTTTCAGGTTGACGTAATTGGGTCCGCACCACAAGCCCAGGTCAGCGTCGTCCGTTTCGCCGGGCCCGTTGACCCGGCAGCCCATGACGGCGATCGTGAGTTTGTGGTTGCGTGCGTAAGCCGTCATTTCGCGCACCCGCTCGGCCAGCTCGACGAACGCTTCGTTCTCGACCCGCGAGCAACTGGGGCAACTGATGATGTTCAAGCCTGGCAGGCCGTAGTCCACAACCGAACGGACCCGACCGGCGGCGATGTCGGCCAGAATCTGGCGAGCAGCTCTAATTTCTTCCGCCTTGCGGTCGTTGGGCACGGTCAGCGAGACTCGGACCGTGTCGCCGATGCCGCGGCTCAAGAGTTGCTCGAAGGCGATCCGTGTTTTGATGATGCCGTCGGGCGGCAGACCTGCCTCGGTCACGCCGAGATGCAACGGCACGTCCGGTCGCTTTTCGGCAAACCGTCGGTTGACTTCAATCACGTCGTGCGGATCGGAATCTTTCAACGAGACACAGTACCGCTCAAAGCCGATCGAATCGAGCAGCTCGCAATGCTCCAAAGCGCTTTCCAGCATCGGCGAGATGCGGTCCTCGGGCGGATACTTGCCGGCTTTCTCGGGGTCGACCGAACCGCAGTTTACGCCGATCCGGATCGCACAATCATGATCGGCCGCCACCCGAGCCAAATACTTCACCTTTTCTTGCCAAGGTTTTTGCCGTTCGTGGTGATAGAGATGGCCTGGGTTGTAGCGAATCTTATCGACGTGTGGAGCGACCTTTTCGGCCAGCCGATAGTTCTCTTGCAAGTCGACGGCCAGATTCGCGTTGGTCTGACGGCGGATTTCCGCAACGGCTTCGGCGTCTTTCATGCTGTCGACGGCGATGCGCACGACATCTGCACCCGCCTCGGCCAGCCGGTTCACCAGTTCGACCGTGGCGTCGATGTCTTGGGTCCGAGTCGCCGTCATGCTCTGCACGGCGATGGGATGACCGGCGCCGATCGTCACCGTTCCGATCCGCACGGCGCGAGTCGGATTGCGACGGATCGGCCAGTCGTTCGGGTTGCGTTCGGGCATCGCTTTATTGAACCGCCTCGTAGCGATAGGTGGGAACCGGCCGAGCGGGCCGGAAGCACTGCATTTTGCGGAACGCGGGTTTGCCGCCACGCCGCTCGGCCGCCCGCCCGACCACCTGCTCCACGCGCTCGCGCAACCACTCGGGATCGCACGCTACTCGGGCGTTGACGATCAAGTCGACGCAACGCACTTGGCAGTGTGACGGCAACGACAATTCCGGCTCCGACTCGCTGCTGATCAGGTTCGCCACGCCGAAAAAGCCCTCCCACAAGCCGATGACTTTCAGGTGAGCCGCTTCGGCATGGTGGCGAGCCAATTCGTCGCGCAGCTCACGGACCAGTTCCAGCAACAGCTCGTCCAGCGCGTACTCCCCCGAGGCTTCGATTCGCACCGTGCCGTTCAGCCATCCGAGTTCGGCTTCGCCATCGGCGTAGGTGTCGTAGTCGATGTCGAGCACGCGACGGCCGAAGTCGCCGTCTTGATCGAGAAGCTCCGTCAGGGCGTCGAAACCGGCACCGGTCCGAGCGGAGATGCGCAAGATGGGCACGTCTGGGTAGCGGCGCCGCACCAGCGACTCCAGCTCGTCTACCTCCGCCGGCGAGAGCTCGTCAATCCGGTTGATCAAGACCGCATCCGCCTCTTCCAACTGCTTTTTCAGAATGTACTCGGCCTTGGGCGAAAAGCCGGACCGCGGTCGACCGCTGAGAACCTTTCGGCCGTGGCTCGGCTTCAGAAGGACCACGTACGGAGCGATCTGGAAGCGGGCGGCAAACAGCCGCTTGATGGGCTGAAGCACCGTAGCGACCAGATCCGTGCAACTGCCGACCGGCTCGGCCAGCAATGTGTCCGGCCGATTCTCCTCGGTCAGTCGGTCAATCGTCTCCATCAACTCATCGAAGTTGCAGCAAAAGCAGGCTCCGGCCACTTCTCCCACATGGAAGCCCTGCGCCCGCAGCAGGTTCGTGTCGACCAGGTCGGCAGCCTGGTCGTTTGTGACGATTCCGACCTTGCGGCCTTGCGCGATGTAGTGTCGGGCCAGGCGGGCGAGCGTGGTGGTCTTTCCCGCCCCGAGAAAACCGCCAACCATGAGGAACCGAATCGTGGAGGCCATGGCGATGACTTGCGTGTTGGAAGGAAAGGTGAAATAAACACGGGGGGCCACACGCCTTTGATTGTAGAAGATGGAGCGAGATGAACCAATCCTGCAGAGACAAACAGCAGCGAACAGGGCCGCGTCCGGCCGTTTTGGGCGGGCCGCCGGTCCGGCCGGAGGGACCTCCGGACTGGCCGGGATCGGATCGGACGGTCGCTGAGGCGTTGCAGCGCGCCGCCCACGATGGCACCTGGGGGCGGTATCACGGCCGGTGCACGGCCGAGCTGGTCGAGCGGCTGCGCGAGCGGCTCGGATGTGAACACGTCATCTTGTGCGCCAGCGGCACGGCGGCGGTCGAGTTGTCGCTGCGGGGACTGCGGGTCGGACCGGGCGACGAAGTGTTGTTGGCGGCCTACGACTTCAAGGGCAACTTTCAGAACGTGCTGACCGTCGGCGCAACGCCCGTGCTGCTCGACGTTGATTCGTCGAACTGGAATTTGGACGTCGACCGGATCGACGCGGCCGTCACCGAGCACACGAAGGCGATCGTTGTCTCGGCGGCGTGGTCCCCATGCGCCGGCTGCGCGATCTGGCCGACGAGCGAGGCTTGGCAATCGTCGAAGACGCGTGTCAGATGCCGGGAGGCGTGGTCAATGGTCGCCCTGCCGGGTGCTGGGGCGACGCGGGCGTCTTCAGTTTCGGCGGCAGTAAACTGCTGAGCGCCGGCCGAGGCGGTGCGGTTTTCACCGACCGGGCCGACGTGGCTCAGCGGATTCGGCTCTACACGGAACGAGGCAATTCCGCCTACCCTCTTTCCGAGCTGCAGGCGGCCGTGTTGTTGCCGCAATTGGAGCGGCTGGATGAGCGAAACCAGCGACGGGCTGCCAGCGCAGCGCAACTGGCGGAACTGCTGTCACACGTCGACGGTTTGAGGCCGTTTCGCAATTCGACAGATACGGAACCTTGTCAGCCGGGCTATTACAAACTGGGCTTTCAGTACAACCCGGACGATTTCGCCGGTCTGTCGCGCGATGGGTTCGTCGAGGCGATGCGGGCTGAAGGGATCGCGATGGACGCTGGTTTCCGAGCGCTACACCGCATCCACAGCCGCCGCCGGTTCCACCAATCGGGCAGTTTGACCGAGGCGGACCGCGCGGACCGGCAAACCGTGGTGCTTCACCACCCCATCCTGTTGGGCGACGAGGCGGGTTTGGAACAAATCGTTGCGGCTGTCGAGAAGGTCCGCCGGTGGGGCGCAGAACTGGCGGCGAGCTTGAACCGCTGACCGTCAAACCGTCGAGCTGGTGTCCCGATTGTTTCGCCCGGAGTCGTCGTCTAAACTGGCGGCCGTTTTGTTCTCATCGATTCGGCACCGAATCAACGCGCCGCCTGTCCGACGCACAGACGAAAAAAGGTCGTTTCCATGCGGTTCGAAACTCGATGTGTCCACGTGGGCGTTCAGAAGGACTCGCAGTATCGCAGCGTGATGACGCCCATTTATGCGACGTCGACGTTTATCTGGGACGATGCTCAGACGCATCGCGGCTTTGATTACACCCGGAGCGGGAATCCGACGCGGCGGGCGTTGGAAGAGAGCATCGCTTCGCTGGAGGGGGGAATCGATTGCCGCGCGACGGGCAGCGGCGTCGCGGCGATTGCCGCCGTGATGCACCTGTTCCAGCCGGGCGACCATATCGTCTCGGCCAACGACATCTACGGCGGAACGTTTCGCTTGTTTTACAACGTGTTTGCGAAACGCGGGCTGCGGTTTTCGTTCGTCCCGCTGACAGACCCGGACAATCTACGCCGCGCCCTGACCCCGGAGACCAAGTGCGTGTGGGTGGAAACGCCGAGCAATCCGCTGATGAACATCACCGATCTGAGCGCCGTTTGCGAGATTGCTCACGAGGCCGGGGTGAAGGTGGTGGCGGACAACACGTTCCTGTCGCCTTATTTCCAGCGGCCCTTCGAGCACGGTGTGGACATCGTCGTGCATTCCACAACGAAGTATCTCAACGGCCATTCCGACGTGGTCGGCGGTTGCGTGGTGACGCGGCATCCTGACGACGCCGAACGCATCGACTACATCACCAACGCGTTGGGCGTCACGTGTTCGCCTTACGATGCGTGGTTGGTCCTTCGCGGCATCAAGACGCTGGGCCTGCGCATGGAAGCGCATCAACGCAGCGCGATGGCACTGGCCCAAATGTTGGCCGAGCACCCGAAGGTCGAACGAGTGTACTATCCCGGGCTCCCCGACCATCCGGGGCATGAACTGGCCAAGCGGCAGCAAACGGGGTTTGGCGGCATGTTGAGCTTCGACATCAAAGGCGGCCGGGCCGAAGCGGAAAAGGTGCTGACGCGGACGCGGCTTTTCGCCCTGGCTGAATCGCTCGGCGGCGTCGAGTCGTTGATCGCCTATCCGGAGACGATGAGCCACGCCTCGATGACGCCCGAAGCCCGTCGCGAAGCGGGCATCAGCGAAAAGACGATCCGCATCTCGGCCGGCATCGAGCATCCCGACGATCTGGTCGAGGATTTACGGCAGTCGCTGGAAGGATAGATTCGGCGAAGGCGCCGTCCGGCCTTAGACCACGCCGTAAGCCAACATGGCGTCGGCCACCTTGATGAATCCGCCGATGTTGGCGCCTTTCTCGTAGTCCACGTGTCCGTCTTTTTCGCGTCCCCATTTGACGCACGTATCGTGGATGCCTCGCATAATGTGGCGCAGGCGGCTGTCAACCTCGTCCCTCGACCACGCGATACGAAGCGAGTTCTGGCTCTGCTCCAGCCCCGAGACGGCAACACCGCCCGCGTTGGCCGCTTTGCCCGGTCCGAACAGCATGCGCGCCTGCCGGAACTCGCCGATGGCTTCCGGCCGGCAAGGCATGTTGGCACCTTCTGCCAAGGCTTTTAGCCCATTCGCCACGAGCGTTTGGGCGTCGGCCCCGTCCAGCTCGTTTTGCGTCGCACAGGGAAATGCCAAGTCGCATGGCACCGACCACGGCCGCTTCTTGGCGTGAAACTCCGCCCGCGGGAATTTCTCGACGTACTCACGAATGCGACCACGCCGGACTTCCTTCAACTCCTTGACCCACTCCAGCTTTTCCTCGTCGATGCCGTCCGGGTCAAAGATGAAGCCGTCGGAGTCGGACAGGGTGAGCACCTTGACGCCCGATGCAATCAGCTTCTCCGTGCAGTAGATGGCCACATTGCCTGCCCCAGACACGACGGCCGTTTTGCCTTCCAATCCTTCGCCGCGGCTGGCCAGCATGTTCTGCATGAAGTAGACCGCACCGTACCCGGTCGCCTCTTTGCGGACCAGGCTGCCACCGAAGGCCAACCCTTTTCCGGTCAGCACGCCAGTGAAGCGGTTTTCCATCCGGCGGTATTGACCGAACATGTAACCGATCTCTCGCTCGCCGACTCCGATGTCGCCAGCCGGGATGTCCGTATCCTCGCCGATGTGCCGCGACAGCTCGATCATCAGCGACTGGCAGAACCGCATCACCTCGCGGTCGCTTTTGCCCTTCGGATTGAAATTGGCCCCGCCCTTGGCTCCGCCCATGGGTAGCCCCGTCAGCGCGTTTTTGAAGCACTGCTCAAAGCCCAGGAACTTCAGCACGCTCAGCGTAACCGTCGGATGGAACCGCATCCCCCCCTTGTAAGGGCCGATCGCATTGTTGAACTGAACCCGCCAGGCACGGTTCGTCCGAATGTTCCCGTGGTCGTCTTCCCAGCAGACACGGAAGATGATCACCCGATCCGGTTCGGTCAGCCGTTCCAGGATGTGGGCGTCGTAGTACTTGCGGTGCTCCAAGACAAACGGCATCAGCGACTCAATGACTTCGCGGACCGCTTGGTGAAACTCCCGCTGCCCAGGGTTGCGCCGAATGAGGCCCCGCATGAACCGATCGATTTCGTCTTTCACCACCTGTTCCATTGCCGTGCTCCTTCTGGTGTTTGTCTGCGAACTGAAATGGTAAATCCTTTTCGCGCAGAGGCACAGAGAATGCGGGGAGAAAAGCGCGCGTTCCGTGTTCGTGCGCGGAGTTTTTTTCTGCAAGGGTGGCTGGTGGCGAACGAAGCGAGCCCCCGACGTAGTTCTTCGCGGTTTCACTGCACTCAGCCCCTGCCACTTGAACGAAAGGGGGGACACGGGAACTCCCTCCATTACCGGTGCGTGCGGACCGGCCTCTGCGGTCTCAGCGTCATGCCCCAAGTATGCTTTTGGGGCAAGTTGACCGGCTGACACGTTACTCGCACTTCAAGCACGCCGCAAGCACCGCCGTTGGCGGAGCGTCCCGCGGGAAAACTGCGCAGCCGAAAAGTTTGCTGCGATTGAGCTACCCGTTGCGGTCATTGCTGCCACTGACGCGTGGTGTACGTCGCGGGCAAAACCGCTTGAACCTCTACCTGATTGCAGGGACGCTCGAGAAGATTGCCAACCCGTACATGTCGACTCTGCGCCTCCGGGGTCGCCTGAGCGGGAGATGGGTCGGAAGTCGATTTCCGAGGTGAAGCGACCGTCGGCGCCAGCCTGATGGACAGGCTTACGATCCCGTTGCTGATGGCAGCGCCCTCTTGAGATACAGATGCGCGTGTCCCTTGATTAGGCGGACGGCTACGATTCACCTTCGGATGAGTGTCCGGTATGGTGTCAATAGCCCCACTAGAGCCGGCTCCCGCGCAGCCATCAAGTCGGCCAAGGTTTGAGTCGGATCCCTCGGATGCGAGTCCAGGTGAGTCTTACGCGACCAGAATCGCACCAGAACGGTCGAAGGAGTCACGTCACCATGGACACGGTTCAAGCGGAGGCAATTCTGATCAACGCGATAGAAAAGACAAGGCCGAGGTGGGAGCAATACAACGAGTCTTGGAGCAACATCGATACCGTTTTCATCGTGCGAGGGTATGAGCAGCAAGGTTTTCAGATGTTTAAGATGGCAGACCTTCTGGAAGAGCGGGGGGTTTTGTCAATCGAAAGACTGGGCGTCATTCTTTGCCGGATTCCACACGCGGGCGCTTACGACAGGCAGTTCGCAGGCTCGCTGAGTTCCGAACTGTACTCACGACTCCGCAACGGGGCATGTGGTCAAGAGGGCTCGCGATTTGAAGACGCGATTCGTGAGTTTCTCGGCAGGAAAATCGGGAGTCCGGGCCGCACGATGTGGAAACTGCTGTACCAGATGCTTCAGGCATGCTCGCATTTAAGGACGCGTTATTCGTCAAGTTTTGCCAACTATGTGCTTTGTAAATACGCGCATCACGTCGGGCGCGGGCACGTTTCGGACAATGACTTCCTTTCCCTCACTCCCTCAGCTTGGCAGTCTTTCCTGAAAGTCATGAGGCCATGGAACGAACTCGCGGGAATCGGTCCGAACGCGTTCGATTTCATTTTTGGCGATATTACGGAAGCCGTTTTCGCACGCGATTCGTTCAAATTCGACTCTGCAAACAGACACTTTCTGCAAGTTGCGGGGATTTCGGCCTTGATCCAGCCGTTCGACCGGGAAGAGACAATACGTTTCCTGAAAAGCCTTGCTCTGCCTTACACTTTGCGAGAAATTAACAAGGGAATGTACACATATTGCTCTATCACGGAGGGGCACAACTATGGATTCTTCCGAAATCCGGCGCGGTGCGTGCTGTGTGACGTTCGAGATATTTGCGCCAAAAACTTCTGAGCGGATCGGAGATGCCACATTGAGGACAGTCTTTTTCCAGAGAGAAGGCGGTGCGACTGCCCCGGCGGCCGTCGCGGTTGGGCCGCGACAGCGGTGGGCCGTGGCCGTTTTCGCGGGGGCGGTCGCCGCGGTCATGGGGCTGACGGCGGGCGTTGCGAGGGGAGCCGCCGCCTCGGCGCGCAAGCAACCCGGCCAAAGCAAGCCGCCGGCGAAGACGGCTCCGTCACCTCCCA
>JAADHY010000147.1 GCA_013151585.1 Planctomycetota bacterium | reverse complement strand
ACGACTCAGGAACCGTGCCCGCCGTTTCCCCCACCCGAACCACGTGCAAGTACTCGATCGGAAACAGACCGGTCGCCGCCAGCGCCGTCGACAACTCCTCGCCTCCCTGAACCATGTCGCAGACCTGAGGAATGGCCGCGATGTATGCCCCATTTGATGTTGCCCGCAAACTCAGTTCCAGACTGCGGCGGATCGGCATCCCCGTCTGTTGAGTCAGGTAGTACGCCCAAGAAAACCGAGCGATGGCGAAATCTTGCATGCACTTGCCCAGCACGGGAATTTTCATCAGCAGAGGGTCCAGAACCTGTTTACCTCGCAGACTGCGATTGATGACCTGGAAGATCACGTACAAGGCCGCAATCGTTCCGAAGTTGCAAACCAGCCAAGTGACGGCGCCAGAGGGGCCGGCTAGCCCGAGTCCCAGGACGTCCAAAGCCTCGCCGCCCTGGACATCTGCGATCACGCCCAGAACCAGGATCAGCAACGCAATGACCAGAATCGCCGCCACCAGTTGAAACACAGGCCACGCGATGGATCGCAGGAACGTCCGCCGCAGTTCGAGGTTGTTCTCGTAGTGCTCGCCCAGATGCAGCAGCACTTCGGGCAACTGTCCCGTCTGTTCGGCCATCGCGACCATGTTGATGACCATTTCAGGGAAGTAGTCGCCGTAGTCCCTCATCGACTCGGAGATTTCCCGGCCGCTCTGGATCGCCTCACGAATCTCCGTAAGAATCTGGCGGCAGAGGCGGTCGCCGGTCCTGCGAGCCACCAGGTCGAAGGCTTCCTTAATGTCCACTCCGGAATGGAGCATTGTGCCGAGCGAACGGCACAGCGAGGCTAACGTTTTCAGTGGTATGCGTGAACGGGATAGCATGGTCGGCTCATTGGTTGGAGGAGGTCGTTTCCAGTCGCTTCGACAGCAATGATACCACGTTGCGATCGGAATCTCGTTCCTTTTGCTTCAGGTTTTCAAGATGGCATCCTCGTCGAATCCGAACTGCCGAGCATGGTCTTCTCGTACGCGGCGAGTTTCCTTGAGAATGTGATCTTGCATCAAGGCACCCCATCAACTCTTCTGGCATATATATCGGCGACGGTTCGTAGGTGTTATTGTGGTATATTGTTGTCGACATGACTGCCACTCTTTGCGCGGGCAATGGGAGCGCACCTTCAAGTCGGAATGCCGCCCATCGCGTGTACCGCGGCGACGGTGATGTGCCGCCCATCAACAGCGGTTTCCCGTAGGACAGCGTTTCCTACGAAGAGCGCTTCTGCCATCTCTCGAAATCCGCCGCCCGACTCCCCCCAATGGCATCGAAGCCAGAACCGCAGATCGGATGGTCTCTTTTCTGTTTCTGCTAGTTCGCCGGCTGCAGCCGCTTCGATGACGAGTTAGCGATGCCAGGCTCAGACGCGTCTCCGCAATGGTCCCACCAGTCGCACATCATCTGCTGGTGCGCTGCGGTGAGCAGATCAAGGCTTGGCCAGTGGACCGGTATCCCACAACGCTCGTTGTCCAGGCACATCGCACATCGACAGACGCGCCTCGACTCACATCGGCCACAGCCCCCACTCTTCGCCGGCATACTGGCCCGTGGTCCCATTTGTGCGTGCGATGTTCAACGTCCGTGGTGATGACACGTCTGCTCATTATTCTCAGCCATTGTCCGACGGACAACCGAGGCGGTACCGCAGAACCCATTCGGACGAGCCTGCCATCAGGTCTGTTCACACGTGGCCGTCGCAGAGTGTGCTACTTCCCGTTGGAATTCCTTAGCTGGGGCGATACAATCCTCGGCAGTCACCTAAAGCGTCTTACCGCTACCGCGCCGGCGCCGTGTTCGCACCTCCGGCTCTAGGGCGAAAGGGCCTTTTGAGCGAGGAGCGAGAAGTGCGGCGGTCAATCCTTGCCCAGAAGTCTGTAGCACTGGGGGCGAGGGGATTTCGAGAAGCTCTGTTGTTCGTCCTCCTACGGGAGCCGTCGCAGTTCATTGTCGATCTATGGGTTTTCTTCAGCTTGAAAACAAGAAAATTCTCATCCTCGGCGTGGCGAACCGGAAAAGCGTCGCGTACCACGTGGGGCGAGTGTTGACCGAGGTGGGTGCCGAGGTGATTTACTCGGTGCGCGACGAATCGGTACGCGAATCGGTCGCCAAGCTGCTAGACCCGGCCCCCATCTACGTTTGTGACGTCGAGAAACAGGAACAGATCGATGCGCTGAGCCGCGACATTGCGGCTAAGCACGGCCAACTTCACGGAATCGTCCATTCGATCGCTTACGCCGACTATTCGGCCGGCTGGCGACCGTTTCATGAGACGCCGCGGGAAGCATTCTTGCAGGCCGTCAATATCTCTTGCTTTTCCCTGACAGCGGTCGCCAACGCGCTGAAAGACGCGATCGATCCGGAGCAGGGCAGCGTGGTCGCCATGTCGATTTCGACTACCCGCATGGCCGCTGAGAATTACGGATACATGGCGCCCATCAAAGCGGCGTTGGATTCCTCGATCTGCTTTTTGGCAAAATCATTTTCACAATTCTCGAAGGTGCGGTTCAATGCCGTTTGTGCCGGCCTGTTAAAGACCTCCGCGTCGGCGGGAATCCCGGGCTACGTCGATAGCTACCTCTACGCGGAAAAAGCGACGTTGCGCAAGCAGGCGCTGAAAACAGAAGAGGTGGCAAACGTGGTGGCGTTTTTGCTGAGTCCGCGGTCCTCGGGCATCAACGCGCAGGGCATCGTCGTCGACGCCGGTATGTCGGTCAACTACTTTGACCGTGAGCTGGTGCAGCGGCACTGACCCCCAAGACGACTCCAATCTTTCCTGCCTATCGCGAACCAGTTCGAACGAAGGAGATATCGATGCCAATCCAAGAAGGAAAAACCGCTCCGGCCTTCACCCTCAAAGACGCTCAGGGCAATAAGGTGGCGCTGAAAGATTTTCGCGGCAAACATGTCATCCTTTACTTTTATCCGCGGGACAACACGCCGGGCTGCACCAAGGAAGCTCAAAGCTTCCGCGATCTGCATGACGAGTTCCAGAAGCGGAACGCAGTGGTCATCGGCGTCTCGCCCGACGGGCCGGAGTCGCATGAAAAGTTTGCGTGCCAGCACAACTTGCCTTTCGTGCTTCTGTGCGACCCCGACAAGAAGGTGCTGACGAAGTATGAGGCGTACGGCGAAAAAACGATGTACGGTCGGAAAACCATGGGCGTCATCCGATCGACCGTCTGGATTGGACCGGACGGAAAGGTGAAAAAACATTGGCGACGCGTCAGCAAGGCGGCCGACCATCCCGCTCAAGTCCTGAAAGCTCTGCAGGAAACAGAGGCTTGAAGGGGCGACAGAAAGCGAGCCGGCGTTTTCAGCTCTCGGACGATTTTGGGCTGGGCGCGGCTGGCTGACAGTTCGGCCGGTCTCGGGACGCAACGGCAAGTTTTTCACAACAACTTGTCACGTCGCCAAGAAACGCAGACGCAAGGAACGACCCAATGAAGACCTTTCTGGTCATCACTGTCACCTCGCCTGATCATCCAGGCATCGTCGAGCGGGTGACGCGGGTGCTGGTTGAGCACGGCGCGAACTGGGAAGAAAGCCGCATGGCGCGGCTGGGCGGCGACTTCGCCGGCATTGTCAAGGTGAGTGTGGCGGCGGAAAAAGCGGAACCGCTGCAAGCAGCGCTGGAGGCGTTGTCGGACGAGCAGATCACGGTCACCGTCAAGACGACGCAGCCCGACGCCCCGGAGCAGCCTGCGGAGGGGCGCGTTTATGAGCTGCGGTTGACGGGCGCCGATCACGAAGGCATCGTTCACAAAGTCACGGCCTACCTGGCCGGTCGGGGCGTGAACGTCGAGACGATGGAAACGGACGTGCGGCCGGCGCCGGTCAGCGGCACCCCACTTTTCTACATGCAGGCTCAGATGAAGGTGCCGCTGTCGCTGCCGCTATCCGAACTGCAGGCGGACCTAGCGGATGTCGGACACGAACTGGGCGTCGACATCGAGATCGCTCCGGTGACGGACGACGCAACCGCACGGCCGTAGCAGCCCGGCTTTCCAAGCCCGCCGTACCGGATCCAACCTTCCGTCAGGTCCCTACGCTTTCCAACACTTCGCCCCTCCCACGTTTCCAGCTTGCAACGTTCTCGGGACGAAAGATGCCGTGACGGCCGGCAATGAAAGTCACGCCCCCGTGGCAAAAGCGGTCGGCTTCTGTCGAACGTCCGGCGCTGAGCCCATGGTTGCAGCACCGGCCACGATGCTGCCTCATCGATGCGGACAGCGTCCGCCACGGTGTTGTGGACACGATCACCTCAGAAGACATTATCTTCGGGGAAGACATCGCCGCGGGATACGATAGCCGCGGATGAACGGCTTGCCCGCCGGGGCATCGGCAGTGATGTACTGGACAACGTAAATCGCACCGTCAGGCAGTTCGACCCAGCCGGAATAGCCCCAGTCGGGACGCTCCGGATTCGTATCGTTGTCGATCAAGAGCCAGCGGGCTTCTTTCGGGATCGGTCCGTTCAAAGGGGTCGGTTGGAGTGCGATAGCCTGCGGTTCCATGTAGGCACCGAGGTGGTGGCCGGCTTGCGGAGCGCCGACGCGCGTGGTCAAAAAGACTTCGCCGGTGCTCAAGAGCCCAACGTCAGGCCGCCCCGCATAACGCCACGGTCCGCTTCCATAAAGCGGACTCCACGTGCGTCCGCCATCGCGCGAAATCGCCTTCAGCCCGTTAGTCGCGTGTGGATCGTCGTCGCGCATGTAACAGATGATCTCGCCAGTTGGCAGCTCGACAAAGTCCCCTTCGTTCGGTTGCCGCTTCGGATGCTTGCCCACAACGATCGGCCCTAGCCAGCTCTTTCCGTTGTCGGTCGAACGATAGACGAGCTGAAATTGTCGCCAGCCGCCCTTTTCGTCGAAG
>JAADHY010000324.1 GCA_013151585.1 Planctomycetota bacterium | reverse complement strand
TGGCGATCGTTCTGACCTCCCGCTGCGGTGCGTCCTTGCGGCATGGCCGCCAGCCAGCAAAGGGCGAGCACGCTCGGAAGAACGACTCGAAAAAGCCGTGCGAGGGACTTGGGCGAACGTGGCATCATCGGTCAGTCCTCCTTTTGCTGGGACAACAGGGGGATGGCTTCGGCCGCGACTTCGGCAAGGCGAGGCTCCTGGGGTGAACGCAAGGTGCCAGACTGCGGCCTCGGTGAGACGGGCCCGAGGCGACACGGGAGGCGAGCGTCTGACCCTCACTTTGGCTGCAAGCCCAAGGCCGCCTCACGAACCAACCGGCGAACCGCCAATCGTGCGGTGACCGGGGCAGTTTGTGAGTGGCCTTGCGCGACGGTATTGTTGCAAGCGTGTCGCTCCGTTGCCAGCCGGAACGCCGTGTCGCGTGCTCTCGCGACAGCCGCTCGGGACCGGCGCTTGCCGAACTGAGAATCGACCGCAAGGCAAACGGCTTCGGCTGAGGCTCGGTGAGGTCTAGCAGAGGCTTTTGCCAGGAAGCCGGGAGACTGCGCCAAACGGGGGGGAGTCCGTTGATCTTGGCCATTGGGCCTCTGGGCCAGCCGTCCGGTGGGCGTTGTCTCGCGGAGTTTACGGACGGGTTGACCGTCGGGGACTGCCGAAGCTGAGAGAGATTCGGCGGAGTCGTGCGGCCACGCGACGAGGTCAATCCGGAGACAAGCTGGCTGACTTTCCCACGGGCGGAGATTGGCATCCCGATCCGGCGCCGATGCTGAGCCTTAGCCAAGCGCAGAGAGCAATAGCCGCCGTCTCGACACGCAGTGTGCCTTTCCCCAGACCGATCAACACGGCTCCCGCCTGTCTTGCTTGGTCGATTTCCTCGTCCGTGAAGCCACCCTCTGGGCCGATCGCCGCCCAGACAGGAGCCTTACCGGCTCTTTTAAGGGAGTCAATTAACGCAGCGTCCGTCGGTTGGCCATCCGGATGAGCGACGATTAACCGACCCGCCGCGGTTGCTTCAGCCACCACTGTGTCCCAACTCACAAGAGGTGTGATCTCCATCAGCCAGTTCCGGCCTGACTGCTTGCACGCTTCAATCACGGTCTGACTCATCTTTTGCAGTTTGCCGGCGGAGGGAACCACAACGCTGCGTTGCGTCCGGAGCGGCACGAGTCGCCGTACGCCCAGCTCCGTCGCCTTTTCCACCAACCACCGGAACCGATCGCCTTTGGGCACGGCCGTGGCGAGTATCACCGATGAAGTCTCGTCCTGTTCGAACCGATGGCGGTGCAGCAGCCGGAGTGTGACGGCGTGACGCCCGACCGTTTCGATCTCCGCCAGGGCGACCGTCCCACGGCCATCGAAAAGCTCGACCTGATCCCCCACGCGGCAGCGCAGTACGTGAGCCATGTGATGAGCTTCAGGCCCAGCAACGCTGATCGTGGCTTGATTCAGTCCCGCAGAAACGTAAAACCGACGCGTCATGCCCACAGATACCTGGACGGCAGTTTTGAACTGCTCAACGCCACAAATTAAGAGCTTTTCGCCGGCCCCGCGTCGCACAGCCAGGAAACGCGCACGAAAAAACCCTTGCCGTGCAAGGGCTTGTGACGAATTGCTTCGATTAGCATCGTTGGCAAGTGGCGGGGACAGGATTCGAACCTGTGACCTCGAGGTTATGAGCCTCGCGAGCTACCGACTGCTCCACCCCGCGTCAGTGTATCAGCGTTCGTTTAAGTTGACCGCTGGTATTATATCGGTTTTTGGGCCCACGTCGAGTCCCTGAGCGCCCAATTTTTGCACAACTTGGGCGGAGACGCAACCGATTTTTCCGTAAAATCTGGTCAGGAAACGGATTCCGGCTCAGAGTTCATCGCGGGCCCCGGGGGCGTGAATGTTCGACGTGCGGGGGCCTCGCCCGAAGTTCCGGCCCCTCCCTGTGTTCCCAGGCGCGACGATCTTTCGTGGCATCGACTCGAATCGGCACCACGGCCGCCACGGATTAAATCGCTGCGCGGCCGGAGGCGTCAACGAGAGCTCGCGACCGGTTGGGCCGCCAGCGATCGCGGTCGCCGCAAGACCGGGGCTACCGCAGCCGGAACGGCTCTGGCGTCACGTGAGGCGGCGACCCGGTCACGAGCTCGGCGACCAATTTGCCGGTTGCTGGGGCCATGGACAGCCCCAGCATGTTGTGTCCGGCCGCGATCCAAACGTTGTCGAACCGCGGGCTGCGGTCGATAATTGGCAGGCCGTCGAAGGTCATGGGACGCCAGCCGTACCATCGGTCTCGTTCCTCGTCGCCGTAAGGAGCCTCCAAGAATCGTTCCGCTCCACGCCGCAACAGCTCCAACCGTTGCGGATTCAAGCTCGTATCGTAGCCAGCGAATTCCATGGTTGAGCCGAGTCGGAAGTCGGCTTCGAACGGCGTCACCGCGACTTTGCACTCGGGGAAAATCAGCGGGACGGTCGGGGAAGGTTTCGGCGAGGACGTCGTGATCGAATAGCCTTTGCCGGGCTGAATGGGGACGCGACAGCCGAGCGGTCGGTGGAGCTGCGGCGTCCAAGCGCCCGTGGCCACGACAAAAACGTCGGCCGCGAGATCGCCCTCGGATGTCACGGCCGAGTTCGCTCGGCCCGAGCGCTCGGCGAAGTCCCTCAGTTCACAATTCTCGCGAATCTTGACGCCTCGGCCTTCCAGTCCCCGCCGCCAGGACGCCAAGAGCTGTTCCGGACGCAGGTGGGCGTCGCTTTCGTAGTACCATCCCCCGGCCAATCCAGGCTTCAAAGCGGGCTCGATCTGTCGGACCGCCCCGCCGTCGTGTCGGCTGGCTGGCTCATCGAAATACTCCCGTAGAAGCTGGTCCGTTTCCGCATACCGTTCCAGCTCTGCTTCGGATTGGTACGCGAACAGCAGTCCCCGTTGCCGCCATTGACAGTCCAACGGGACTTCTTCTCTCAATTCCCCGTATAAGTGCAAAGACGATTGCAGCAGGGCCTGCCGATGACGGCCGGCTTCCAGCATGTCCCGCCGGTTGCAGCGCCAGGCGAAACGCAGAAACCACGCTGCCAGTTGCGGATCCAAGCGGAGCTTAATTCGCAGCGGCGCGTTCGGCTGGAGCATCCCGAAAAGGGCTCTCCACACCGCCCCCGGCTCGGCCAGCGGCAAGACGTGGCTCGGACAAATCAAGCCGCAGTTAGCCTGCGAGCATCCTTGCCCAAAGCCCTGTGCGTCGATCATCGTGACTCGAAAGCCGGCTTCCACCAGATAGTGGGCGCAAGCCGTCCCGATCACGCCACAGCCAATGATCAAAGCCGAAGGGTTGTCGGAGCTCATGGCCGGATTCCTGTCCGAAACGGGTCGTCTGGATCGAAGATCAGCGTGGCTTCCGCGGTGACAAAGGCCGAACCGGTTACCTGCGGGACAACGCGATCTCCGACAAGTCGGCCCGTCGCCTCGAACACGGTGCCGACGATACTTTCTTGCCGCCACACTTCGCCAACCCCAAGTTTGCCGTCGGCGATCAAGCAGGCCACTTTGGCGCTTGTGCCCGTCCCGCAGGGGGAGCGGTCATAGGCTTTGCCCGGACAAAGAACAAAGTTGCGGGCGTCAGCCTCTGGCGATCGGGCCGGCCCGATCAATTCGATGTGATCGATCTCCGCGCCGTCGTCGCCGGTGATGCCTTGACGTTTGAGAGCTTGACGGATTCGCCAGGCGAAGTCGGTCAGCCCGTCGACGTTGCTCAGTGTCAGCTCATGTCCGTGTGCGCTGGTCAGGAAGAACCAATTGCCGCCCCAAGCGACGTCGCCGACGACAGGCCCCACACCGTCCACGTCGACCGTCACGTCTTTCGCGGACCGATAGCTGGGAACGTTTTCGATCGTCACTCGACCCCGGCCGCAGTATTCGAACGATACGACGCCTACGGGCGTTTCCAACCGGTGCCTCCCCGGCCCGATGCGGTTCAAATGAGCCAGCGTCACGGCGACGCCCATCGTCCCGTGGCCGCACATGTTCAAGTAACCGACGTTGTTGAAAAAGATCACGCCCGCCACGCACGACGGATCATGGGGGGCGCAAAGCAGCGCTCCGACCAACACGTCCGACCCGCGCGGTTCGTTGATCACCGCCGATCGGAAGTGGTCGAAGCGGGATCGAAGAAGCTCGCGGCGCTCGGCCAATGGGCCGTGGCCCAGATTCGGACCTCCGTCCAATACCACCCGCGTCGGCTCGCCGGCTGTGTGAGAATCAATCACGCGAATGCGGTCAATCGACCAGTCGCCCATCATCGGGTCTGAGTCCCGTCGCGTCGGATCGTTCTTTTCGTAGGTGTCTGGTGCAAAGTTGACACTCCGAACGGGGCCAAACTACAGTCTGCCCCACGGCTTGTCAAATTGCGGCTCGGCGCGTTCCGATGGCCGCGTGGTTGGATTGGTCCGCGCGCAACGGAAAGGAATCGGGATGAGAAGGAAACGGACCAAAAGCAATCCCCCCCGCTCTTCGGGGCCGACCCGCAGTACCGGCCGGAGGGCTGCGGGGCGGCGATCTGGCGCGGGGCGTGATTCCCTGTCCTTGCGTTATGCGGCCCGGCGAAGGGCTGTGCTGCGAGCCGCTTCTCGGCAGACGCCGATCGATGCCTTTCTGGCGACGGACGGAGCCGACATCCGATACCTCTGCGGAGCAACAGAAGGCTCGGAAAGTTTGCTTTTCGGCGACGATTGGTCGGTCGTGATGACACGCCGCATGTATAAGGACGACCTTCCTGAGCAGTGTCCCGGCTCGGAGGTGGTCCTCACCGATCGAGAAGGGCTCAGCAAGCCACCGAAAGACGACCAGGAGATTGCCGCCCAACTGCGGAAGCACCGCGTCCGAAAACTGGGCTTCGACGAAGCGGCGGTGAGTCTGAGCCGGTACCGCCGCCTGTCGA
>JAADHY010000320.1 GCA_013151585.1 Planctomycetota bacterium | reverse complement strand
AAACGCGAGGCGGGCGGGCCGACCGGGAATACAACGCCGCCGCCCGAAAGTTTCACGAAAGGCCCAGCCGACGCAACAAGCTGCCCGAAATCACATTTCCCGCGTTGGAAGTGGGCTCGCCGACTGACAGGAATGGGGTTCCTTCTGGTTCTCGTGTTAGGGCGATTCGCTTGGTTCCCGTGGATGAAAGGCTCTCCAACCTCCACACGACTGTTCGGTCTGGTTCCTTTTCTGGACCCGCTATCCGGGATGGAGGTTTTGCTCGCCTCGCGATCCGCGCCCTGGACGCTGATCCTCGGTGTCACGGCGACCGCCTCGGTGGCCGCCGTCTTCGGCCGGGTCTTCTGCGGATGGCTCTGCCCGCTCGGCCTGCTGTCGGACCTGAATGACGGCTTGCGCTGGCGTCTCCGGCGTCTTCTCTCGCGGTTGCAGATTCGACTTCCCGAGATCACCATTCCGAGGCAAACCAAGTATGGCGTTCTGCTTTTCTGCTTGATCGTCTCTGGGATCGGTTCCGTTCCCATCTTCACGACGGTCTCCCCCATCAACCTGATCGTGTTGGCCCTCGTCTTCTCATCCACGACCGGTCTGATCGTGGTCGCGGTCATCCTGATGCTGGAGCAATTTTCGCGGCGAGCCTTTTGCCGGTGCCTTTGCCCGGCCGGCGTTGTCTATGGCTGGTTGTCTCGCTGGCGACGACTTGGCGTCCGGATTCGAAACGACTCTCGGGCCACCCCGTGCCGCCGCTGTACGCTGAGCTGCCCTATGGGAATCCGCGTCTCAGAAAACTACGTCGTGCCCGGCAAGGCGACGGTCGATTCCTCTGAATGTACCCTTTGCGGCGACTGCCTGGACGCCTGCCCCAGCGGCCTGCTCTGCATGGGGATTCGCCGGAAAAGCGACGATCGTTGACCTTCTGATCGAGGTAGAATAGTCTGGCGGCGCGGCAGGTTTTGGCGTCCCGCGGAGGGGTGGTCGGGGTTTGACGTAGCAACCCCCGGAAATCGCCGAGCTGGGCCTCATTTCGTCCGACCCCAGCCACCGGTTCGCGGAGCCGACAGTCCCGCGGGGGGCGTGCTCAGTCGACAAAGGGAGGAGGCGACTCGATGAAACAACGATTCTTCACACACGTTCTGCTCTTGCTGGTGGTGCTCTCGGGCACAGTCCTTTTCGCCCGGTTGGCCGAGGCCGAGTCGGCCGGAACTTCGACGGTGGTGCTTCGCTTTGAGTTCCAGCGGAAGGGAAATCAAGTCTGGACGGGGCAACTGAGATTATCCCACGGACGGTTTCTTACCCTGGAAGCCCGGCCAGGAACGGCGTCGACCTCAACCGGCGAGTTTCGAATTCGTCCGCGTCGGCAGGGCCGCCGGCGAGCACGGCGCGGTACTCTGCTCGTCACGTGCACCGTCCCGCCGGCGGCCCAATTGCAAGTCGTCACAAACAACGGCGAATTCTCCTTAACGCCCGCGCAGCTTGCGATGGGCCAGAGCCAAAGGTTTTTGAAACAACGAGTCACCGTCACCCGGGTCACCGCGGCCCGGCGCCTGACCGACGAAAAAACCGAAGACGATTGGCCAGCCGCTGCGCTCGGGCCGGATGGCTCCGTCTGGGTCGCCTATCTCGCCTACCAGAACGGCTCTCCGATCGATGCCGAACGCATTCACACACGGAAGACGTTCCAGGAATTGGTGCCGAAAGGCAATGGCGATCAGATCCGTCTGCTTCGGTATGACGGCCGGCAGTGGTCTGGTCCTTGGAACGTAACCGACGCTGGCATGGACCTGTGGCGGCCTGCGGTCGCGGTCGCGTCCGACGGCCGCGTGTGGTTGGCGTGGAGCCAGAATTTCCGAGGGGACTGGAACATTGTCGTTCGCTCTTTCGATCCGGCCGACCAGAGTTGGTCGAAGCCGCGTGTGATTCGTCGCCCGGAGGGGGCCGACATCAATCCGGTCGCCGCAGCGGATCGCAAGTCAGGAGCGATCTACCTGGCGTGGCAGGGTTGGCGAGACGGAGCCTTCGACATTTGGGTGGCGCGAGTCGATCAGAATGCGGTTCAGCCGCGGGCCATCACGGAAACGGCCGCCAACGAATGGAACCCAGCGGCGGCCTGCGATTCCCAAGGGCGGTTGCACGTGGCCTTCGATACGTACGAGAACGGCAATTACGATGTCAAGCTGGTGGTCTCGGCCCACTCGCAATCCCCTCGCACAGTGGTCATCGCCGATTCGCCGCTGTTTGAGGCACGAGCCTCGTTGGCCATCGACTCGCGCGATCGCGTCTGGGTGGCTTACGAGGAGGGCGGTCCGTACTGGGGAAAAGACTTTGGCACGCGATGGGGACAGAACTTCGGCGAGCAATTCTATCTTCGCCGCGACATTCGGGTGCGCTGTCTGGTCGACGGAGCGGTGCGTCAGGCGGCGGGCGTGGTGCCGGCCGAACCGGTGATGAACCGCTACACGCCCTCCGGCGAGCCAGGGCCGGCTCGCAAAATCAGCATGCCTCGGATCGGTTTCGATTCTGCCGGCCAGCTTTGGCTGCTCTACCGCCGGCACGCCTCGACCAGTGGCCAGGGCGAACGCTGGGTGAGCTTCGCCACTCGGCATCGCGGTGACGGATGGGCGCCGGCCTTCCCGTTGTCTCGCTCCGAAAACCAGCTCGACAACCGCCCGGCCGTCGTGTCGACAGCCGCCGGGCTGCTGGTCATTCACAGTTGCGACGGACGGACCGCCGGGTCCAGCAGCCGCCAAGACAACGATCTGTTCGCCACCTTGCTGCCGTCGGGACCGGCGACGAATGCACCGAAGCTGGTCGCCTTACCGACGGTGAAACCCGCGCCGCCATCCGGCCATCCCGATGAGGCCGAAGATATCGCTCGGTTGCGAAGCTATCGAGCTCGAATCGGTAGCAAGGAGTATCGTCTGCTGCGTGGCGAATTTCATCGGCACACCGAACTGACCAGCCACCGGGATCAGGACGGTATGTTGGAAGAAATCTGGCGGTACGGTCTGGATGTGGCCCGCATGGACTGGATCGGAGACGGGGATCACGACAACGGCGGCGGCAAAGAGTACCTTTGGTGGCTGGTGCAAAAGCAGACGGACCTGTTCCACCATCCCCCGACGTTCGTTCCGATGTTTACGTACGAGCGAAGCGTCCGCTATCCAAGCGGACATCGAAATGTCATGTTCGCGTATCGGGGCGTCCGGCCGTTGCCGCGTTTTCCAGGCGGCAAAGAAAAACTCTATGGCGACGCGAAGACCGGGTCGCCGGACATCAAAACGCTTTACGCGTACCTGAAGCACTTCGACGGCATCTGCGCGATCCACACCAGCGCCACGAACATGGGCACCGACTGGCGGGACAACGACCCCGAAGTCGAACCCGTCGTCGAGATTTACCAGGGACACCGGCAAAACTACGAACACGACGGAGCTCCCGGTTCGGCCAAAGATGCCAAAGACAGCATCGGCGGTTATCAACCGCTTGGTTTTGTCTGGAACGCTCTGATGCGCGGGTACCGGTTGGGCTTCGAAGTCAGTAGCGATCACATCAGCACGCATATCAGCTATGCGGTCGTTTTTGCGGAGGATGCTTCGCGCAAGGCGATCCTTGAGGGGTTCAAAAAACGCCACTGCTACGGCGCCAACGACAACATCCTGCTCGATGTTCGGTGTGGCGAGCACATGATGGGCGATGAATTCGAAACGGACGAAGCGCCGACGCTGGAAGTCTACGCCGTCGGGACCGACCGCATTGCGAACGTCTCGATCGTTCGGGGTGTCGGAAGCGAGACGCCCGAGTACGTCTATCGAGCGACGCCGAATCAACGGGAGATTCGATTGCGCTGGACCGACGCCGCCCCGCCACCACCCGGCTCGGTCGCCTATTACTACGTCCGCATCGAGCAAGTCAAACCCGAGGGCGCCGCCTACGGCGCTTTGGCCTGGGCCAGCCCGATGTGGATTCATTTCAAATGACAGCCGTCCTGCGAACCCGACGGTGCAAAGAAGGCTGGCCCACATCGTGGAGCAACTGGCCGACTCACGCGGCGTTTCGGGGCTGAGCGCTCGCGGGTTGTGTTTCTAATCGGCCTATGGGGTCGGTGGTCTGCCCGGCCAACAAGCAATTCCACACGGCCAGGACGTCCTGTCGCTCATTTTCCGGTGAGTAGACCGTACGGATGAACTGCGACGCTTGGCGTCCCTTTTCCCGAATCGTTTCGGGAGAATCTCGCCACTGGGCCAATGCAGCTTCCACGGCTTGAACATAGGCCGTGATGTCGCCCGTGTCGATGGGGCAAGAAAACTCTGGGCGAAAGAACTCGCGTCCGCCCTGTCCGTGGTAACCGACAACAAAGCAGCCGCATGCCATCGCTTCGGCCGGCGGAAGGCCAAACCCCTCGGGATAACCGAAGCTCAGGAAAATTGCCGATTCTTGCAGCGTGTGGGCAACCTGCTTTTCGCTCATTCCGTCAATCGGAGCTAACCGGAAGCCGTCGAGCGATCCCCGCAGATGCAGAATCTTCAAGACCTGGACAAGGTCTTGAGCATTCTTCCGCGGCATGAAGGCGATCTGAGGCTTCTTGGTGCCGATGGGATAAAACCGATCGGAGTCAATTGCATTCCGTATCCGGAAAAGGCGAAGGTTCGGAAAGGCGGTTCGCAGATATCGATGACTGTCTTCCGACACCACAATGGCGGCGACGGTGTGAGGCCTTTGGTATAGAGTCGGCCGAGAAAGGTCGTTCCACGAATGCTTGCGGAAAGTAAGGTAGCAGTTTTGGTTGAAGATCACGGTGCGTGCCGTCAGTTGCGTCAGTCGTCGGTGGACTCGCTTATGTCGCTTCCAGCTCCAACGATGGGAGGTCACATACGCGCGCTCGAACGTCTCGGGCAGGACCAGCCAGTCGTCCGGTCCGATGGACGTGGTGGCGGCCGAGCGAACGAACCGGGATATCGCTATCGAACCAACGGCATCGGAAAGACTTCCGCGTATGCAAGAGGGCTGCGTCAAAGCCGTTTTGCACAAGGATTTCCACCATGCGGTACAGCTTCTTCACGCCACCGCAGGCTGTCGGGGTATCGGGACAAGCGACGAATATGCGCGGGGAGCTCATGACGCCTTTTTCCATCGGGTTTCTGAGGCGATCAGCGAAGAGCCTGACAGGGTCTCCCGTTCCTCTTTGGCTCGTTCAAGCGCGATCATTCGGACCCAGCTCATGCCGGCCGGACGTTTCTCGTCGAGGATGTGCGCCGCTAGATCATGGGAAAGGCCGGAAAGGAACTCATATCGCCCAGGGTCCCTCGGATAGTCGTAGACAACGCTGACCCGATGCGTGGAGAGAAACCGCTGGATCACCTTCAGGCTTGCGTACGGGATTAAGACATCGTGAGCTTCGAAGATGATGTCCACTCGTCGTAGCGCCGGACAACGCGACGGGTCCAGCAGTTCGACCTCAGCCCCTTCGATATCGCACAGGATCAAGGTCCTGTCCGTGGTGAGGGCCTCGAGCTCGTCGTGGCCGCATCGGGCTCCGAAAATCACTCGGTCCGACTGGCGGTTCTTTTCAGCCAGAGTCGTGGCTACTTCGAGGGCTCGGCGATCGATGTCGAAAGCGTATACATGTGAGACAAAACCGGCCCATGTGAACCCAACCGCGTAGTAGCCTTCGGCGCAGCCGATGTTGATCAACGTTTCGTAATGGCGGGCGCACTGGGCCAACCAAGGATGAATCGGCTCCTCGTAGGAGCCAAGCAGCTTTGGAAGCAGGTGGCTGCCGCAGGCCGTCTTGACATACTCCATGCCCCGGAAGGGACCACTGCGGATCGTCAAGTCGCCGTGAAAAACTTGGGCCACGATGCGAGCGTCTTCAGCCCAACGCCGCGCGTCACGTTCCGCTCGTTTCCTGGCTCGCTTTTTCTGGTAATAAGGCGTGCGGTGGTATAGTTCACGAGGCAACCGGAGGAGCCACCG
>JAADHY010000665.1 GCA_013151585.1 Planctomycetota bacterium | reverse complement strand
AGAACCGTGACGGAGGACCGGAGGCGTCGGCTTCTGGGGACGCCGAGCCGCATCTATTGCTGGTCCTTCTCCGCGATTTGGGTCCAATGCCAGGGCAGGGTGATGCCGCCGTCGATGACCAGCGTCGAAGCGGTGACGTAATCGGCGTCGTCGCTGAGCAAGTAGCAGATCGCCTTGGCAACCTCCTCAGAAGTTCCCAAGCGTTTCCAGGGCAGCATCTTGGCGCCTTCCCGGATTTGCTCGTCCGTGTAGTGCCGCCGCTCTCCCGGCGTGTCGATCCACCCCGGATGGACAATATTGACCCGGATTCGATGAGAAACCAATTCCATCGCGGCTGTCCGAGCCATATGATCAATGGCGGCCTTGGCCATGTTGTAGGCCATCGAGCCAGCGATCGGGACGACGGCGTGCGGGGAACTGACGACGACGATCGACCCGCCTCGTCCCTGACGCACCATTTGCTGAGCAGCCGCCCGAACGCCGTAAAACGCGCCCCACATGGTCACGTCAATGACGCGACGAAAAGACTCCATGTCGGCCTCGATCATCAACTGCCGCTTGCTGTACGCCGCATTGGCGATGAACAGGCTGAGCTCGCCAAATTCTTCGACGCATCGGCCGACCATCCGTTCGACGGCGGCCTGATCGGCCACATCCGCTTGAAGAACCACCGCCCGGCGTCCCATGGCCTCGACCTGGCGAGCCACTTCGCGGGCGGCCTCTTCATGAGTTCGGTAGTTAATCCCGACATTCGCTCCTTCGCGGGCCAGCTCCAACGCACAGGCACGGCCGATCCCTAGCGAAGCCCCTGTGACCAGCGCACTGCGACCTTCGAATCGTCCCATCGCTTTCTCATCCACCCAGTTTCAACACCGGCCGCCGTGCTGTCTCCGCAGACAGCGGCATCGCGGCAAAAACTACACACTGAAGCTATTCCCGCAGCCGCAGTTTCGGGCGGCATTCGGGTTGTCGAAAGTAAAGCCTCGCCGCTCCAAGCCGTCGTAGAAGTCGATTGTCGTACCTTGCAAGTACAAAGCACTCCGCTTATCGACAGCGACAGTGATCCCATGCTGCTCGGAAATCTCGTCGTTTTCCGGGTCCGCCTCCTTGTCGAAGCCCAAGCTGTACTGGAAGCCGCTGCAGCCGCCGCCGACAACACCCACCCGCAGTACGGTTCCTTCCGGCAGATTCTGTTCCTTCAGAACGCGAAGCATCTCGGCCGCAGCCTTTTCGGTGATCGTCACGGTCATCGATTTCGTCTCCTGTTTATGCTTCTCGTGGCCGGATTCGCAGCCTCGCAGCCCGCGAGCGAGAATCTCGCAGATTCCGCAACAAACGGCCGCCGCCAGCCATCAAGACTTTGCTACACGGAACGAAGGACTGATCCGTCCTTCCGGCCTCCGAGCCATCATTCCTCCAAGAACGCTTCCCGCGCTCCCGACATGTTCGCGGTGCCGCCGCCCATCGCCCCGGCCTGCGGAGCCAGCAGGACCGTTGATGCAACTGGACTGGCGATACCGGATCGCAGCACTTTGGTTTCACATTATACCAGTCCGGAGGCAACAAAAAAGACCGCGGGCCTTGCGAACGAACGCGTTTTTGATTTCCGGGCGTCTTCCCGGAGCGCCTTTCGGTTTCCGGTTCGGCTGGTATACTGAGGAGGAGATCCGCCGCTCGGTGGATGACCGTCCCCAGGACTGACGGGGGCGGGTGTACGCGGGCCAATTCTTTCGCGGCCTTCCAGCAGCTTCCTGTGGCCGCAGCGGCTGAAGCGATTGAAAGTCCCATTCGGACCGGAAAACGGGTTCTGTCCGGAAAACGAGCTATGGCATCGCCGCCTCCGACGACTCCTTTAAGCCGAATGCAGCCGGGACAGGTCGCCGATTGCTTCGCATTGCTGGCTTCGAAAGAGCGCGGCACGACTCGCGACGGAAAACCTTATTACCGCGTGACTTTTCGCGATGCCGAGCGAAGCGTTACCGCCATGATCTGGAACGACTCGCCTTGGTTCACGGTGTGCGAAGAGTCGTGGCAGGTCGACCGATTCTACAAGCTTCGGTGTCAGTACCAAGAAACAACCTATGGACCGCAGATCGAGATCAACCGCATTCGTGACGTTAAACAAGAGGATTACGAACACGGTTTCGACCCGACCTCGTTGTGTCCGGGGACGCGGTTCGACGTCGCGGAGATGTTCGCGGAACTGGTCGGCCTGGCCGAAGAACATATCAGCGACGAACCGCTCCGTCGATTGACGGTCACGATTCTTGAATCCCGGCAGGAGGCGATCAAGGAGTCGGCGGCGGCGGCTCGATATCATCATGCGTTTCGAGGCGGGTATCTGGAGCACACGCTGTCGGTCACGCGGCTGGCCGTACACTTGGCCGAGAAGTACGCGGCCTATTATCCCGATTTGGAGCCGCCGCTGTCGAAGTCGTTGGTCGTGGCCGGGGCCATCCTGCACGACATCGGCAAGTTGGAAGAGCTGCGGACGCGGCCGCTGGGGGCCGAATACACCGCTCCCGGCCGGCTCATCGGGCACATCCTGCTCGGCCGCGACCTGATCCGGGATGCCGCGCGCGCGATCCCCGAATTGGACCAGGAAACACAGTTACGGCTGGAGCACATCATCGTATCGCACCAGAATTTGCCGGAGTGGGGCTCGCCCATTCCGCCGCGGACGCCCGAAGCTCTGCTCGTCTATTTTGCGGACGACATTGACGCGAAATTCAACGAGATGGCCACGGCGCTGATACAAGCTCGCGATCAAACGGACGAGTTTACCAGTCGTGATAATCCGATGCGCCGTCGTATTTTTCGAGGGCTGCGGAAGGAAGGCTAGTCCGGATTGTTCCTCAACACCGAGCGATCCTGCCCGCTGTTGGAGCTGCGGGCGACGGACCAACGACTCGTGCGACGATTCGATTGCCTGCCGTTGGTCCGAAGTCTCGAGGATGCGCGAAACTTTGGCGTAACCGTTTGCGCGGGAAGATGCCGCGGCGTTCGGCAGCGGGAACCGCGTGGCGTCGGCAGAAGCTGACAGTTTTTTTCGAACGCCTCGCGTCTGCTTCCTGGTGAGTCGAGGAGAGCAGCCGTGGTTACGAGTCTGGCTTGCTGATGTTGGCAGCGCCGGCCACGGAGGCTGCGCTGGAGACTTTGAACGGTTAAGAACCGTCAGAGGAACGGTTAAGAACTGTCAGAGAATAGGTTGTGCGGCTCGGGATGTCGGATGGGGCCTCTAGCCCGTCAAGAAGGCGACGGACGGGAATGTCCATCCTACGAAATGAGCACGTGATTTTCTGACGCCCCCTTACCTCGACTCTTGTGAATTTCGCGATAGCAATAGCTGGAGAACCCCGGGAAAACAGGCATCCCAAGAGTTTTTGCACAGTCTCGAAAAACGGCGGTGTGCGAAAACGGACGGCAATTTCCGAAAACTGTGGAAACCACGGCGTCTGCACCCGTGCAGAATTGGCAAGAATCGGGCTTCCACTTTGGCGCGTTCGGCGACGAGGTGGGGATGATCCGGATTGAGAGCGGCCGGGTTTCACGTGTGACCGGGAAGTCTCCTCACGGTGGGCTGCGTCGTCAAAGTCAGCGGCTGTCCTGGTTGGGCGGCGCCGAGCGAATAGTGGCGTCCGGCCGATGAGGGAATGGCCTGGAGATCCAACCTCCCCGAAACAGAAAAGGAGCCTCCCATGCGTTTCCACAAAATGCACGGATGCGGGAACGACTACGTCGTGATTGCCACGTTTGATCAATCGGGACCCCGCGAGCCGGATCGGTTGGCCCGCCAAATCTGTGACCGTCACCGCGGAGTGGGAGCGGACGGAGTGATCCTCCTCGGCTCGGCGGAGAACGCCTCGGCTGTAGCCTGCATGCGCGTCTTCAACCCTGATGGCAGCGAGGCTGAAATGTGCGGGAACGGCATCCGCTGCGCCGCCAAGTGGCTACACGACCGGGGCCAGATTGACTCTGATCACTTTCTGATCCAGACGGCTCGCAGAGTTGTGTCCGTTCGGGTGAGTCGGGAGCCGGGCGAGGAAACACAAGTCTGCGTCGACATGGGGCCGCCGGTGTTCGAGCCCGAGCGGATACCGACTCAACTTACCGGAACACCTCCGACCAATGTGACAGTCTCCGTAGCCGGAACGGATATCGAGGTCACTTGCCTGTCGATGGGGAATCCTCATTGTGTGGTGTTCGTCGATTCGCTGGACGATGAGCGCGTGCGACAGCTCGGCCCGGCGCTGGAAAACCATTCGGCCTTTCCGAATCGGACCAACGTGGAATTCGTGCAACTTCTTACCCCGTCGGAGCTGGCGGTTCGCGTATGGGAGCGTGGCGTGGGAGAGACCTTGGCCTGTGGCACAGGAGCTTGCGCAGCAGCCATCGCTTCGATCCTTGCCAAAGAAATCTGTGAGCCCGTACGAATCCGCATGCGAGGGGGGACGTTGCACGTTCAGTGGCCGGAGCGGAAGAGTGTGTTGCTTACCGGCCCGGCGGTAGAGGTCTTCGAGGGCCATTGGTTGGGGCCGACGTAACGGAACCGCGATTGACGCTTCGCAGGCCAGCTTCCGATTGCCGCGACGCCCAGCGAGTCGCTCTCCCGGACTTGAGGCCCTCCGCCGGGAATTCGGACCCTTCGTTCATTTTCTGCCAATTCGGTCTAGACACGATCCGCTCGATTTGTACAATCCCGCCGCTTCCAAAACGGAATCGGGAGATCTTTCGATGAAAGCAAGGATGCGAGCCCTCGTCGGTCTGACCGTCTTGGCAATCACCGGATGCTATGTTTACAACCCCTACTGGTATCCCGGTGGTTACGGGACGCCCTATGGGCCTTCACCCGGCGGCCAGGTTCCTCCGGGCACGGCCGTTCCTCAAGGAGCCTACCTGACACCGCAAGACTTCTCCCTCGGAAACGCTCAGCCATTACCCTCGGCCAAC
>JAADHY010000376.1 GCA_013151585.1 Planctomycetota bacterium | reverse complement strand
TCTCCGAATGCTTGCGCAGCGGACTGTTCCGCTGCCCGGAGCAATCTTACCTACTTTTCCCAGACCGCGCCAGTCAAAATTGCCAGACCCCTTCGAACTCGGCCAACGCGACGCGGTTTACACGGGGATTGTGGCCGTTGAGAATCCTGAGCCGCACGAAGCGAGCCTTCGGCCGCGGCCGCAGGTCGAACGGTTGGGCCCTCGGGACAGGCCGCAGCGTCCCGCGCAGGACTTCGCGGAAACTGCTGCCTCGGGCGTCCGACACCGAAACGGCGACCGAAAAATCTTTTGCGAACGATCCAGACGCCCCCTTGTCCTTTCCCTCCTCGCCGCAGGCGTTGTAGAGCACGACGCGGTCCAGCAAGTGAGGCTCGCGTCCTTCGAGCTGAAAGAGGAACTCGTGTCCGGGACGGCGTTTTCTCAGAGGAATCGCCAAAAGAGCGATGTCCTTGGAATAAACGGGCTGCCCGTTCGGTTTTCTCGGTGCTTTGGCCGGTACGGGAGGAAAGGGAGCGAGCTGATCCAGTTCAGCCGGCCCCGTCACCTCCCATTCGACGTGGTACAAGCCCATGCTGGCGTGCTCGGGCTCCACCCACGCTCCCCCCATGTCCCAACTGCTGGCGACCGACAGTTGGACGCCCATTCCCAGCTCGCCTGCGATCCGAACAGCGTGTGCGAGCGAACGCAGCCACTCCTCGCTCAAAAAAGCCGGCCCCGTCGGTGGCTGTTCGTCTTTGGCTCCCCGAGCTCCCATGTCGAACAAACACAGTCCGCTAATCCCGGCTTGCTGGAACGCCCGCAGTTCTCGCTCGATGTGAGCGCGGTTGACATATCCGTTCAACCACAGCCAGTAGGTGGAAGGCCTGGCCGCTTTTGGAGGATTCAAGAAGCCCTTTGTGAGCGCGTCTCGGCTCGCCGACATATCTTCCGCCTGAGGCGCGGCCACACGTCCTCGAGCCTCGCCGCTGTCGGGCTCCGCCGCCACCAGCACGCCCGCCAGCAGCGCCGTGGCCAGCGTGACGATCAGCCAAGCCGCTCGCAGAACGGCCGCTTTCAGCGTGAGCCGACCGCCCCATCGCCGCCGCAACAGGTATCCTGGCTCGTTGAGGCCGTACCGGCGGCCGACACGATCGCCCCCAGCCGCACCCCCGCGAGCCGAATTGGCTGGAAGAATGGCGGGCAAGACAGCAGCCGGCGAGGTCATGAATGCCAAGGCCCACGTCCGATCGCTGGCTTTCCGGCCGGAAAGAAGGTGCAAGCTACAGAATTTGGCCCTCTTCCGTCGAGCACGCCACATCATTTTCATCAGTCACCCCCACTCTTGTCTTACAGATAACGAACCAGATCGTAGCCACGGCCGATGAGGTTGTAAACGCGGCCAGCATCACGGAAGCTGCGAAGGCCGTCCAAATCATTGACATGCCGCAGGGTCACCTCCGACCGCTCGACGCCTTCGCCGGGACAGACGCACCACAATACAAGCTTTTTCCTGGGGTGGGATACGCGCTAATGCCTTCGCTCTCGTGATGCCTATCACTGTCGGGCTCGTTGCTTCCTTCGCCAGTCGCACGCTCAACCGACTGCATTCCCCAGGATGCATAATTTGGTAAGGCCGGGTTAGCTGTCGGGATCGGCGAGAACTGTCTCAGAAAACCCACGATTCTGCCAAAGGTTTCCCGCAACGAAAGAGGTTCTTGTTGTGGGAACACGAGCCAGTGCGCGGTGCGTCTCTTCCGCGCCAGTGCCATTCCCGGTTCCGGCGGACCAGACGCATCGGTCCGCGCGAGTGGTAACTGCGTCACAGGCTGGTCACGGCGATTCGGGGAGGGTACAAGTGGAAGAAAACGCGGCGGCAGTTTGTGCGAACGCCCGCCGCACCGGGCTGATGGAAATGGGGCACGAAAAGGGGCGAGTCATGGAGAAGAAGGACCTAACCCGTCGAGATGTTCTGCGAATGGTCACAGCAACGAGTGGAGTTTTGCTGGCCGAATCGACTCCGCTGCGCTCGGAGGCGGCTGGTCCGAAGAAGCGAGTTCATATTGCCGGAAACCAGTATCCGTGGTTCACGTATTACCGTCGGGAGAAGCGGGACTTTTCCGCCACGCGGGATGAGTCGTTGGCAGAAGTGGCTAAGAGCGGACTGGATGGTTTTGAACCTGGCGTCCAGTCGGCCGACAGCATTACGAAGATCGCTCCGTTGCTAAAACGGCATGGCCTGCAAATGCGATCGATCTATGTCGGCAGTGTTTTGCACGAGCCGGACCAAGCGGAAAAAAGCATCCGCGAAATGCTGGCGATTGCCGAAAAGGCGAAATCGTTCGGCACGGAGATCATCGTGACCAATCCCAGCCCCATCCGGTGGGGTGGGCAAGCGGTTAAGACCGATGAGCAACTGGTTTTTCAAGCCAAAACGCTGGACCGACTTGGGGCAGAACTCCGGCGTCGAGGACTGACGTTGGCCTATCACAACCACGACATCGAGCTCCGCAACGCAGCCCGCGAGTTTCACCACATGCTGCTCGCCACCGATCCGGCTCATCTCTCTCTGTGTTTGGACTGCCACTGGATCTATCGAGGTTCCGGGAACTCGAACGTCGCCCTGTTCGACGTCTTGAAACTGTACGGTTCGCGCATCGTCGAGTTGCATGTGAGGCAATCCCGGGACGGAATCTGGACCGAGGTGTTCAGCGAGGGGGACATCGACTACCCAGCCATCGTCCGTTACCTGAAACAAATCAGGGTCATTCCACACGTGGTCCTGGAACAAGCGGTGGAGAAGGGGACTCCGCACACGATGGACGGTCTGGCCGCTCACAGGCGAAGCATCGAATACGCGCGCAAAGTCTTTGCTCCGTTCGCAAGGTGACAGATCGCCGGTGAGCCTTCGCGATCAATGTCGCCCGGCGATTTTTCCGCCGCTCTGCGTCTGCGAGCTGTCTTTGTGCAGGATCGAGTCCAAATAGAGGGCCAGCGCGTCAATTTCGTCATCTGTGCCGACCAGCGGCGGCATGAATGCCCGATACGGTGACTCTTCCGGAGGGTCGTGAAGCATCGTCAGGATGTTACGAATCGCCGTCAGGTCACGCTCTCGCATGAGCCGCCGCAGACCGCGGTACCCGTTCAGCGTGTGACAGGCCGCGCATTGGCCACGGTAGATCAGCTCGCCCCGCGCGAGCGTCGACGCCGAATCGTTTGACGGCGACTGCGACGTTTCGGAAGCGCGGTCGTGACCCTCTCGAGCCCAAATCGAATCCCTCAGATAGCCGAAACGGTTGAATCGTTCGACCTCGCTGATCCGTTGTCCGCGGACCAAAACCGGCGTCGCCCGGATGGCGTTCGAATACATGTGTCCGACGATCACATAGGGTTTGCGCAGCATCTCTCGCGTGTGTTCCCCCGAGGCCGTCGCCGCGAAAGCCAGGAACACGATCGCGCAGGCGTAGCCAAAAGAGAAGTCCAGCGGCTTGCGATACGCAACCAAGTAAGCCACGGCCAAGATCGTGGCCGAAGCCATGGTCGAAACCAGCACTGCCCGCGTGACGTGCGAAAAAGAGCCGGGCCCGACGGTCGAGATCCCCAACCGAAGTAGCTCCAACTGGCTGTCCGGCACACACGCCAGATACCACAAGGTGCAAATCGGCATCAAGAAGAACGCTGGCACCAACCAGCGCACCGACCAGCGAATGACGTCCGCTTTCAGCTCGGGCTGTTTCGTCTCATCGATGCGGCTGCCCGTCACCAGCGCCCAAACGCCGGCCAGAGCCACGCAGACCAGAATCCGCAACGCCAAGCTGGGCCAGTACGTGGGATTGAAGAACGCCTGGAAAAACCGACTCGCCTCTTGACCGCTTCCCGCCACCGCCAGCCAGGCGTCGCCTGGCGTCAACATAAATGCCAGGATGCCGTTGATGATGAAAAGCGTGAAAAATGCCGCCACCGCGTAGAACCAGCCCACCTTCAGATGGAGCTCGTCCGGAATGCGATTCCACGTGTAGTAGTAAACCGCCGCCGAAGTCAATTCGACCAGAAAGAACAGCCATTCAATCGCCCAGGCAAAGACGAAGTTGTGAATCAGTGTGCTCGTCGCTTCCGGTGCGGCCAGCCCAATGGCAAACCAAATGCCCACACCCGAAACCGCACCGTAAACACCCGTCAGAATCAAGAAGAACTTCGAATGCCGGGGCAAGAACTCAAACCAGTCGCGCCGTCCTGTCCGCAGAGCTCGCCATTCGGCCATGGCCAAGTAAAGGCCTCCACCGATGGCGAAATGCGAAATCATGATATGGAAAATGGCGATCAGCCCAATCACCCATCCACTGCCAATGTGCGGCACGATCCACACAGGATAATTCATCTCACTCAGCCTCTCCGTTCCACGAGGCTCCGGACCTTACAACGCCAAGTATCCCCAAGCCGTCAAGACCACGACGGACGCCACACCGACAAAGCCCAACCACCAGGCCACACGGCCGGCTCGTTCGTCCTCCGCCGAGTTGTCGTAAAGCGGGATCAAAACCATGACGACGCCTCCGACGGTCGTCAACAACAGACCAACGATCTCGCCGAGAGTTCCCGGCAACACTTCGCCGAGCACCTTCAGCAATTGAAACGGCGCCATGAAGTACCACTCGGGGTGGATCCCTTCGGGAGCGGGCGAAAGCGGATTCGCTTGCGGTCCCAAATGGCCCGGGAACATCGTCACCAGGATCCCGAGGACATTCAGCGCGATCAGCCACATCGCCACATCTTTGACGACGAAATCGGGAAAGAACGGAATCGTACGCCGGACCGACTCCGGTTTCGCCAATTCGCTTGGTGGCAAGGCATTCCCGTATCGCTGAACCAGATACAGATGGAAGACCAAAACGACGCCGGCGACCATCGGCAAAACCACCACGTGCAGGGCAAAGAACCTCTGCACCGTATCCGGACCAACACTTGGCCCGCCCCGAA